>JALZVD010000217.1 GCA_023300205.1 Akkermansiaceae bacterium
GAATGGGTTCATGGTAGAGATGACATCGTAATGGTAGTAATCGGGATCGGTGTGGAAATTACCTGTGAGTTTGCCGGAGGGGTGAATGGCTTCAATTTCTGTTAGCTTGAGTTGTTTATTTTTGAAGGTGATGGTGGCTTTACATGATTCTAACTGTGAGTTGTTTATTTTCGGTTTAGCTATGTTTACTTTGGCAGTGAGAACATCATCTGACCAAAGGAATGAGGAGTCTAATTGGTCAAAGGAGGTTTGCTTGAATGAGGCGTCTAGGAGAGTTACACTGCCGCTGAGAGTGCCATCTAGAAAGCGAACTTTGGAGGTTAAAGATTCTGTGGAAATACCGTTGTATGAAAGCTTAGTGAGATGGAGTTCAACTTCAGAAACCCAGTCAGTGAGGTCATTTGCGTTGATATTGCCCTTGGATTTACCGAATATTTTAGAGTTAGAACTCAGTTTTATATTGTTTAGAGCTGCTTCTACTTTACTACCTTTTTTAATGAAGGGGAGAAATGCACGTTTAGGTAGAGTGGTTTCAGTGTCGTAGGTGATAATGTTATTTTTGATGAGGAGTCTTCCTTTTAGAAAGCCATCAGGGTTTTTCATGAGTAGCCTATCTAAGTAGATGTCACCGTTGTTCCATGAGAAGTCAGAGCTAAGGGAGTCAAATTTGGATCCGAGATATTCATAGGTGTTGAGTTTAACTGCGCCGGTGGCTCTGATCTCAAGTTCACTGAATGGGTTAATGAATGAGGGGAGTACAGCAGCTAATTCCATGTCAGCTTTTTTAGTAGGGAGCTTGAAGTAGCCATGAGCATCTATTTTGGAACCACCATTGATGTTAAATCCCTTGAATAGATCCTTATCAAAAAACGTCATGATGAATTTTTGAATATGGACGTTGCTGTCTATGTTGAATCTTCCGTCTCTGATGGTGAAGTCATAGTCCATCACGATGTCTGCTTTATTATTATTATGGAGAAAGGTGAGGCTATCGATGGTCAGAAGGTTGTGGTTAAAGTCACCTTTGGTGTGAAGGTCTTTGATGTTGTATTGCTTGAATGCTATGGCTGGAGCTACGAGATCAAATTTCACTTTGATTTTATCTGGTGAGTTGATGTCACCTTCGATGCGTAGATCTAGTTTTGGTGGTGTGGCTGAGGTCCATTTCCAATTTTCTAGATAGGTTAGAAAATTTTGGTATGCTTCAGCTTGTTGTCTGGCGTATTCTGGTGAGAACTCGTCTACAGGACGGTCTAGTTCTTGCCATAGATTTCCAGCAAGGGTGATATCAATTCCCATGTATTCAGCTGTGAGTTTATTGGTGGAAATGGCGCCATCTGTAGGGAACTCGATGTTACCGTTGATATTTTGAAATTTGACCCTAGAAGATTCTGGATCTAAAGGGTTGAGGGGGATTTCAATGTCAGCTTCTGTTAGTGAGAGGCTGTTGATTTTACGGATGCCTCTGAGGAGTTTTGTTTTATCTAGATTGATCGATACTTTTGCGAGCGATGCTAGTTTGGTTTGACGTTGGGCGTTATCGTATAGGTTTACATTTGTAGCGACTAGTCCATCACTTAATTGATATTTGAGGCTTTCAAAATCTATAAAGACCCCACGTTGCTCAAGCTCGCTTGAGATGTGGTTCCGGATGTCTTGGTTTAGGCCGGTGCTGTTGAGGTAAATTAAGCCGGCAGCGACGGCGATCATGCTTAAGACAAACAAAATTGTCAGCGTGATGCGTAGTCTGATGATAATGCGTCGTATAAGCATGAGACGAGTTAGTGATGGCGTTAGCTCAATTTAGCATTGCGAGCTTAGTTTGCAATCTATTACAGATGGCTTTGATAAATTATGGGACAATGACTCGCTTTAAGATTCTGTGGATGATTTCATCTGTTGTTATATTTTCTGCCTCTGCTTCATAGCTGAGTAGAATACGATGCCGGAAGATGTCTGGGGCGAGGTCTTTGACATCCTGGGGAGTGACGAAGGCTCTGCCTGCCATAAATGCGTTTGCTTTTGCAGCGAGTGCTAGATTAATGGTTGCACGAGGAGATGCTCCTGAGCGAATTAGAGGGGCGAGAGACGGGTCTACTTTACCAGGTCTGCGGGTGCAGTGGACTAGCTCCACGATGTATTCCTTAATGGCGGCGTCGATATAGATGTTATTTACGATATCACGGCATTTGGCTACTTGATCAACTGAGATGACTTTCTTGGTTGTGGGGATATTGGCAGATGTGGCCATACGATCTAGGATGGTTAGTTCATCTTGCTTGGATGGGTAGTCGACGTGGACTTTTAGGAGGAATCTATCTAGCTGAGCTTCTGGTAGCTGGTAGGTTCCTTCCTGATCGATGGGGTTCTGGGTGGCTAGAACAAGAAATGGGTTAGGGAGTGGGTATGAGGTATCGCCGATGGTGACTTGCTTTTCCTGCATAGCCTCAAGTAGAGCAGATTGGACTTTGGCAGGGGCGCGGTTGATTTCATCTGCGAGGATGAGGTTACTAAAAATAGGACCTAGTTTAGGGCTGAATGACATTTCCTGGGGGTTGTAGATCATGGTGCCTAGTAGATCAGCAGGGAGGAGGTCTGGGGTGAACTGGATTCTAGAAAAACCTGTGTCTAGGCATCCGGCTAGTGAGTTGATGGCAAGGGTTTTGGCTAGCCCTGGGACGCCTTCTAAGATAACGTGTCCGCTACTCAGTAGTCCTATGATGAGACGATCTACTAGGTTGTCTTGGCCGACTAGGACGTTGGCCATTTCTGTTTTGATTGTTTGGGTCCATGAGGATTGATCTTGGACTAGCTGGGCAAATTCTTCGTGATTCATATTGTTTTGTGGACGGAGGGGAGGTGTGTATTGAGAGTTTATTTATCTTGTTGTAGTTTTTGGAAGACTGGTTCTGGGACATATCTGCGGACGGTGTCTTCCCAGCCTTCTGGACCAATGAGAGCTTTGACCATGCTTGAGGATAGCTCGGCGATGTCACGCGGTGGCATGAGAAAAGAGGTGATGATTTCAGGAGCCATGTCTGAGTTGATGTGGCGCATACCTCGTTCATATTCGTAGTCATTTGGTGATCTGATACCACGGAGGATGTAGTGTGCATCTACTTCACGTGCGTAGTTTACTAGGTAGCGGTTATCGAAATATGATATGGTGAGACGCTCACAAGATGGGAGGCTGTCACGGAGCATTTTGAGTCGTTCATCGACGCTAAATGTGTAGCTTTTAGAAGGGTTTGATCCTATGGCTACATAGAGGTGATCAAAGAGTTGTAATCCTTGCTGAATCATCCAGACGTGGCCGTTAGTTGGTGGGTCAAATGACCCTGCATAGACTGCTGTGCGCATGGGTATATATTCTCCAATTATGGAGATTTGTCATCAGATTTCTTTTTAAACCTTTGGTGCTGGTGAGCTCTAGGGCAATCTCTGGAAGAACCAGAGTATGGAAAAGGCTGCGATGATGATGGCAGATGTGGTTCTGAGTGTCTGTTCTAGCTGAACTGAGTGGTGTTTTTTGATGTAGAGTAAGGTGTTGTAAGATGAGATGATGAGGATGGCTTGGGCTATTTCTATGCCTAGGTTTGCTATTGTGAGTGGAGGGATCCAGTTGTCTAAGAGGAGAAACTGTAAGGAGCTACCTAGGCTGCCTGCGAAGCCGAGTCCATGGATGAATCCGAATATTGCGATGAGTGAGAATCTCCAGGTGAGTTGTGGTTTAGAATGTATGGATTGTTTTAGAAATAGGGTTTCTGCGGCGATGAATGCGATGCTAAGTGCGATGAGGGCTTCGATGTAGATAGATATACTGTAGGTGTAAATGGGGAAGAGATCAGAGATGACGAGAGCCATGCTGAGTGCATGGGAGAGGGTGAATATTAGGGATTGGTATAGAAGTTGGCGGACGCTGGAGGCGATGAGGCACATTCCGATGATGAATAGGATATGATCTGGCCCATCTGGGATGACGTGCCGGAATCCTAGGGAGATTAATGTTAGGGATGTTAGAGAGGGGGGGGGAGGTTGATGCTCAGGAGTGGGCTTTGTGGGGGGAGTTTGTTCTAGCTCTAGACTAAGGATCATGGAGGGTTTGATCGTTTTAAAGGTGATTTGTTTGGCTATTTGGTGAGCGAGTACGAGGTTAGGGGATGATCCTGGGTTGATTTTGATGGCTAGTTTTTGTGGTGTTTGATCCGGTAAGATGGGGGTGATTTCTGCTGTGTAATAGGCGCCTTGGTTGAGTAATTTTATGAAGGGGTAAGGTTTTTGGTCAAAGTCAGGGAATGATACTTTAAAGTTTACTGGCTGGTTATTTACCTGGAATTGGATGTAGGATTTTAGATAAGTTACCGCTTCTTTTCTGAGACGCTGGTGTTGTGCATCTGATTGTTTGACTAGCCATGAGCGCTTGGGTTGTGGGGCTTCTGGGTCATTGCGGGTGTCTGGGAGCGCGTAGGCCACATCAAAGTTGAGGATGAGTGAGCCGTTGGCTTGGCTGAAGTCTGCGTAGAACTGCTCTACAATGTGAGCTTTGACCGCGGTTACTAGAAGGAGGGTGAGGCAGATGAATGAGAGAGTAGAGTATTTACTTCTGTGGGGATTTCTACCTCTCTTGTCGTTCATTGAGCTGTTTTTTATGCTATTTGAAGTTGATTTTAACTCCACGAGATCTCCATGCTTTGTGGATTAGCTTTTCAAGTTCATCAAATGTTCTGCCAGCGAGGAGTACTTTGAGAGCTTCTTCTCCTTGTTTGCCCTCATTCAAGGCGGTGAGGAACTGAATGATGTTTTTACGGTCGCCATCGTTATCCATGTGGAGGAAGTAGTAGGTGATTAAGGCACCGAGGCCGTAGTTGAAGTTGCCATTGGCTGTGAATTCACCATAGCTCATAAGCATGAATTGTTTGAGGTCAGGAGCGGTGAATTCCTCTCCAATATTACGTCCACGGTTGTCTTTTCTGGAGAATCCTGTGACGTAGCGTCTGATTTCGTTTAGGTTTCCATTGACCATGAACTTTCCGGATCTGTAGTCTGTGACGGCGATGTATTCGGCGAGCCCTTCTGAGAACCATCCTCTGGGTCCAGGTGCGAAGTATTCAGTGTTGGTTAGTTGGTGAGCGATTTCGTGAGGTAGGGTTTTGTTGGTGGCTTTGTAGTCAAACATGTATTTGCTGCCGACTTTTTTTACACCTAGACTGGATAGAGGAACCATGATGACTCCTGAACTTGGCATGTAGACTCCAGCGGAGCTAGTAGGGCCTCCGTTTTTGATGTAGTTTTCTTTACTCCCGAATAGGAGGATTTTGAATTTGACGGTGTTTTCTGGCATGTGTGCTTTTACCATGGAGAGTGGCAGTTCATTACAATATGCACGGGTAGCCTCGAAGAGTGTGGAGAAGTTTTTGATGATAGTTTTTGAGATTTGGACATCACATACAAATTCGTAGTTTGGGCTCTGGTAGATGAAGACTTTATTTTCTTTATCTTCTTTTACGGTGGTGATTTCTGGGGATTCAGCTTTGACTAGCTTAGGCCATTCGGTGTTAAAATTATCTTTGATGTTGAATTGTTTTTTTAATTGGTGTGTGCTTGCTCTGCTTATTGATTTACCTGTTATTTTAGTGGTTTCGGAAGTGGTTT
>JALZVD010000218.1 GCA_023300205.1 Akkermansiaceae bacterium
TTCACGCATCCTTAAAACGATCGCCGAAGTCGGCTAGTCCCTCCCCGGACTCACTTTCAAAAACGGTCACTGGCTCGCCAGTGACCGTTTTTTTGTGTCAGGACGTCGTGACACTCCCCCCTTTAATCACTCCGCTCGCTAAGGAAGTCTCTCTCCACCCAAATTGAACAACTCGATGTTCAACTCAAGAACGCAGCCTCGAAGTCGGTCAATATTCTCCTCACCAGCCGCAACTGGCTCATTGGCTCATTGGCTTTTACATCGTCGAATACGAGCACTCAGGGAAAGACCGGGCGGACTATGGTAAATCCCTCACTCGGGAACTCGCAAAACGCCTAGATGGCAGAGGCCTCTCGGCCCGTAACCTATGGCTTTTCCGACAATTTTATCTCATCTATCCGCAGATCGGGCAGGCTTTAGAAAAGTCATCGCCAATTCTGCAGACACTGTCTGCAGAGTCCCAAAAAGCTTTGAAATTCGTTGAAAGCGAGAAAATTGAAATAGTCCGACCAGTGATCGCACTTTCTGAAGATGACTCCACACACCAACCTGAGGCAATAGTGCGATCACCGGTCGCACTATTCACCCAATCCCAAATCTGGCAGAAAAATCTGTCCGAATTACCGGAAGCTCACGTCCCCGGAGAAAAGCTCCTACAAAAACTCTCTTACACTCATTTACAAAGACTTTTCCCCATCGAAGCCCCACTTCAGCGCACCTTCTACGAAATTGAAGCGATCAAAGGCACCTGGTCCGTCCGCGAACTGAAGCGCCAAATCTCCTCCCTCTACTTCGAGCGCTCCGGCCTCTCCACAAACCCTGAGCTTCTCTCCCAGATCACTCAGGAAAATGCCCCCACCGCAACTCCTCAGCACCTCACCAAGGACCTCTATGCCTTCGAGTTCCTCGGCCTCCCCTCCCACCTCGCCATCGAGGAATCTGATCTCGAGATCGCCCTTCTCGATCACCTCCAAGCCTTTCTCCTAGAGCTCGGCAACGGCTTCTGTTTCGAGGCCCGCCAAAAGCGCATCCTCATTGGTGAAGAATACTTCTTCGTCGATCTCGTCCTCTACCACCGCATCCTGAAGTGCCACGTTCTCATTGAGCTAAAAGTCGGCACCTTCTCCCACGAGAACGCCGGCCAGCTTAATACCTATCTCAACTACTACCGCACTGAGATCAGCGAAGAGTCAGACAACCCTCCCGTCGGTATCCTACTCGTGGCCGACCAAAACAAACCTCTCGTCGAGTTCGCCACCGCCAACATGGACGAAAACCTCTTCGTCCGGGAATACCTCCTCCAGCTCCCCTCAAAAGAAGTCCTCACCTCTTTCATCCAGCGCGAACTCGGATCACTCTAATAGATTATCCAAGAGAGCATTTCCCAGCCACCGATCCCACCCCCTCATATTCCATTACAAAAAAAAGCGCCTCCGAAAAAAAATCTCCAATCCAAGTTTTAGGAATTTGTAGAACTCGTTTCACAAGAGTCCACTCTCCGGTAAAGCACCCTCACTCTCTAAGTTTCAGGTGCAATTCCTCTTCCCACAGCTATCATAATTTTGCAATTTACCTCCAAGCTTAATGGCAATCTAAACCTTATGTCCGTAGACAATGAATTAAAATTCCATATCGACAGATCTACCTTCTTCCAAATAGGCCGAGTTCTACAGCGAGGGATCGGAAAAAAAGCACTCGGAGTGGTTAATCTTTCAGTGATCGACTGCCACCTAGAAATTGAATCCGATTGGGGTGGTGGTCATATTCCATGTAAGGGAGAGGGAGAAGTGGCGGCTGTTCTTAAGGCCAAAGATTTTTGTTCACTGATCACCACTAGGTATCGTGAATCAAACCCAACTGGTGAAATGGTCATTCTGTTCAGCCCAGAGTTCAACTCAGTATCAGTCGACCGAGCTGGCGTTCCGGCCAAATTCCCTACAAAATAATCGATACCTACACACGATCTGGACCCAGAAGCCCCCCCGTGCCCTTCTAAAACAACGTCGCTGCCAAAAACTCAATCGTTCAGAAATTTAACAATCATTGAACTGGATATTAGCCGATGCTATCCCACACGCAGCTTCGCAATGAACCTGACCAAATCCAAAAAACGAATCTCTGACCATGGCGAGGTTTTTACTCCGGCTTGGTTAGTTGATGCGATGCTCAACCTCGTGAAAGACGAGACTGAACGCATCGACTCGCGTTTTCTGGAACCGGCATGCGGGAGCGGTAATTTCCTCATTCAGATTTTGCAGCGAAAACTCGCCGCCGTCGAAATGAAATACGGTAAATCTGATTTCGAGCGCCGACATTACGCTCTTCTTAGTGTGATGTGCATCTACGGAATCGAACTCTTACCTGACAACATTTTGGAGTGCAGGGCGAATCTTTTGGAGATCTTTACCAGTTACCTAGACCTAGATCAGACCGACGATCTTTACCATGCTGCCTTCAATGTTCTCTCGCAAAACCTAATCCAAGGAGACGCCATAACCATGCGCACGCATGATAGTCATCCTGTTACGTTTGCCGAATGGGGCTATCTAGGAAAAGGGAAGTTCCAGCGCCGTGATTTCCGATTAGACGCACTGACACAAAGTTCAGCTTACAGCGAAGAAGGCTCACTCTTTGCTCATCTTGGAAAACACGAAATTTTCACTCCCACCAAAACCTACCCTCCGGCGACAATTGCGGACCTCGGTAAGACAGCAAAGGAGGCAATCGTATGATCAACCAAGCCAGCTTTTCACTGCGTAGCCGTAACCCGGACGTGCTGACTTGCATCGCCAACCTCTCGAACGACGAGGTCTTCACACCACCTGAGTTTGCGAATCAGATGCTGGACAATCTTGCTACAAATTGGGCCGCTGGTAATGGCGGAGCTGACTTATGGGCTGATCCTAGCGTGAAGTTCCTAGATCCGTGCACGAAGTCCGGCGTTTTCCTCCGCGAAATCACGACCCGCCTCACCAAGGGCTTGGAATCAGCAATCCCCGATTTGGAAGAGCGAGTGGCCCACATCTTAACGAACCAAGTGTTTGGGATCGGGATCACCCACCTGACAGCCCTCCTCGCGCGCCGGAGTGTTTATTGCTCGAAGCATGCCTCGGGAGAACATTCCATTGCCAATGGCTTCTCCAATGATGATGGTAACATCTGGTTTGAGCGTTCCGAACATTCATGGAAGGCTGGTAAATGTCGCTACTGCGGCGCACCCCGCAAAGGATTTGAGCGCAAAGATGGGCTCGAAACCCACGCTTATGCATTCATCCATACCGACAATATCAAGACCCGGCTAACCGAAATATTTGGAGATCATATGCAATTCGACGTCATTATAGGAAACCCCCCGTATCAACTAAGTGATGACGGATTCGGGAAAAGCGCAGCGCCAATTTATCACCATTTTGTAAAACAAGCCAAGGCACTTGAGCCCCGTTATCTCTCAATGGTGATCCCTGCCCGTTGGTTTGCCGGGGGCAAGGGTTTGGATGAGTTCAGATCTTCGATGCTAAGCGATGATCGCGTGACCTCAATTGACGACTACCTTAGCGCGGCGGATGTCTTTCCAGGAGTTGGACTCAAAGGTGGTGTTTGCTACTTCCTCTGGGATAAGGAAAACCCCGGAAAATGTAAGGTTTCCACCCATTTTAAGGATTGGCCTGTCTCCACGTCAACTCGCCCTCTACTAGAAAACGGGACGGATGTTTTCGTGCGCTTCAACGAGGGCCTATCAATCCTTAAGAAAGTCGTTGCCGTTGAAGGAGGAGAACCTCAGTCACTGTCGCTACCCGAAAACGTCCGTTTTGAAAGACTGGTTAGTTCCCGAAAGCCATTCGGGTTAGAAACCACATTTCGCGGTAACACGGGTAAGAGCTCCGAAGACGACATTGTAATTCACCAAAATGGTGGAACGGGGTATGTGGCAAAAAGGGAGATTTCAACGGGTCTCCACCTCATAGACAAATGGAAGATTTTTGCAGGTTACGCTGCGCCTGGGACGGGTAATAAAGACACCTACCCTCATAAAATCATTAGCACTCCGTTTATCGGCAAGCCTGGAACTGTTTCGACCGAAACCTATCTCTGTATCGGGCCCTTTCAATCAAAGACACAAGCTGACAGCGTCTTCTCATATTTATCTTGTCGTCTGACTCGCCTACTAATTTTGCTACATAAGCCATCCCAGCATGTCACACGCAAGGTCTACACCTTCGTGCCGACCCAGAAGTGGGATACGAAATGGAAGGACTCAGATCTTTATAAAAAGTATGACCTCTCGGAGGCTGAAATTGCCTTCATCGAGAAGGTAGTTCGCCCGATGGATCTCACCGACTCCTAGGAGCATGAATAAGACGATCGACGAAATCCTCGCACCCAAACCGGAGGCCAGACCGCGCATCTATGCCTACTCGATCGCAGACAAGGCTCATGCAGGTCAGCTGAAGGTGGGACAAACGACGCGCAATGTGAAGCAACGGGTTGGAGAGCAGCTCAAGACAGCGAATATCAAGAACTACGCGATCCGCCTAGATGAGTCCGCCGAACGCACTAACGGCACGACATTCACTGATCACGAAGTTCGGGCGATGCTTATCAAGAAGGGCTTTGAAAATACGGATTTGGAATGGATGCGCTGCACCGTAGAGGATGTGAAGACCGTTCTCACTGAATTGCGAACCGGTCAAAAATTCACCGGCACACATTCCGAGACTTTCGCCATGCGGAAAGAACAGGAGGAAGCGGTGGAGAAGACACTCCAATATTACCACTCGATCTGGGATGAAAATAAAACAGCTGTCCCTCGCTTCCTGTGGAACGCCAAGATGCGCTACGGAAAGACCTTCACCTCCTACCAGCTAGCGAAGAAACTCAAAGCAAAGCGCGTTCTTGTTTTGACCTTTAAACCCGCAGTAGAGGATGCTTGGCAGACCGACCTCGAATCCCATGCTGACTTCGACGGCTGGCAATACTTGTCTCGTAAATCTGATCTCGACCCTCCCGAGGTGTCCGACAAAAAGCCCCTCGTGTATTTTGGCTCTTTCCAGGACTTACTTGGGCGCGACACCGTTGGGAACATTAAGCCAAAAAACACTTGGATCCATAGCATCAATTGGGACCTTGTTATTTTTGATGAATACCATTTTGGCGCATGGCGCGAGACCTCTAAGGAGTTATTCGAAGGTGAAGATGACAAAGACGCCAAGAAGGAAGCTAAACTTGAATACGCGACCAGTCTGGAAAGCGTAAACAAGGATCTAGGCGAACTCTCGGAGAAAGAAGCCGAGTTCCTACCGATCACGACCAAGGCCTATCTGTATCTTTCAGGCACCCCTTTTAAAGCTCTCGCGACAGGGGAATTCATCGAGGAACAAATTTTCAATTGGACCTACACAGATGAGCAACGCGCTAAGGCAGAATTTGCCCAGAAATTCCCCGACCAGAGGAACCCATACGGAGCACTGCCTCAAATGCGGCTCCTGACCTATCAGATGCCTGACGAACTAATCGCCATCGCAAGCGACGGAGAGTTTGATGAATTTGATCTTAACGCCTTCTTTGAAGCCTCTGGCACTGACAAGGAAGCCAAGTTTAAGCATGAGAGCGACGTTCAGAAATGGCTTAACATTATACGTGGCGGCTACGCGCCGAAATCAGTGGAACATCTCAAGACAGGAAGTCGCCCCCCGTTCCCCTATTCAGATGTGCGCTTACTCCCCTACCTCCAGCACTCCTTCTGGTTCTTGCCAAATGTCGCGGCCTGTCACGCGATGGCAAATCTCCTAATCCAGAAGCACAATGTTTTCTGGCATGACTATACGACCATCGTCGCTGCTGGCGGAAAGGCCGGAATCGGGCTAGAAGCACTCCCTCCAGTTCGTAACGCGATAGGCGCAGGATTCGATACTAAGACCATAACGCTCTCGTGCGGCAAGCTTACAACTGGTGTGACTGTCGCCTCGTGGTCTTCGATCTTAATGCTCCGCAATTTAAAATCACCTGAAACCTATTTTCAGGCTGCCTTTCGAGTGCAATCCCCTTGGTCGATCAAAAACCCAGAAGGAAACGACCCGAACGAAGAGCAAATCCTCAAGCCGGCCTGTTTCGTATTCGATTTTGCTCCCACCCGCGCACTTCGTCAGCTTTCAGAATACGGGATTGGCCTCTCTCCCGGTGAGTCTAATCCAGAAAACGCGGTTAAAGACCTCGTTTCGTTCCTCCCTGTGTTGGCATTTGACGGAGCAAATATGACTCAGATCGATGCTGGCGGAATCCTAGATATCGCGATGTCAGGAACCTCAGCCACCCTGCTAGCCCGCAAGTGGGAAAGCGCCCTCCTCGTCAACGTTGACAACGATACCCTTCGGCGTGTCTTAGACGACCCAGAAGCCATGGCCGCGATGGAACGGATCGAAGGCTGGCGAGCTCTCGGCAATAACATCATCGAGACGATCATCAACAAAAGTGACAAAGTGAAGGGTCTCAAAAACAAGGCGAAAGAAAAGGAGCTGTCACCGAAAGAGAAGAAAGAACTAAGCGCCGAAGAAAGAGAGTTCAAGAAGCAGCGTAAATTGGTTCAAGAGAAGCTCATCAAGTTTGCGACGCGCATTCCGGCGTTTATGTATCTGACTGATTTTAGAGAGAACACTCTTCAAGACGTGATTACCAAAATTGAATCTGGCTTATTCGAAACCGTGACGGGACTCACTGTCAGGGATTTCCACATGCTAGTAGGACTTAAGCTCTTCAACACTGAACACATGAATCAAGCCGTATTCGCCTTCCGGCGCTACGAGGACGCTTCCTTGAGATATACAGGCATCGAAAGCCATGAGGCGCTCACCAACTACGGCCTCTACGACACTGTGGTCGCGCGCGAGAAATAAAGTGCTCTTTTCCTCCTCAACACCATGACTCCCGAAACCCAATGCCCCGCCTGGGATCAATTTATCCTCCCTGTCCTCGAACTGGCTTCCACTCAAGAAATCACGCGTAAGCTCGCGCGCGAGCAAGTTCCTAAAATCCTCGGGCTTAGCAATGAAGTGAGGGAACAGCGCCTCAACTCAGGAGCCCGCCGCGTTGACAACCGCATCGGCTGGGCCATGAGCCACCTCACGAAGGCTGGACTCATTAAAAAGGTGAAACGTGCCACCTACGCGAACACGCCCGACGGCACCCAGTTTCTCGAAAAACACAGGGACTCAAAAATCACCTACCACGCGCTCGAAGCGCTCGATGGCTACAAAGAAGCTTGGCAAGCCGCTTCCACAAAGAAGCAGGACCTTCAAACCTCCTCAAACGAAACTCCTCGCGAGGTCGATGCTTCCACTCCCGATGAGTTGATCGATTCCGCCTACACCGATCTCAACCGCTCCCTCGGCGAGGAACTCCTTGAAACCATGCACGACATGGACCCTTACAAATTCGAGCAACTCGTCGTCGATCTCCTCTTCGCGATGGGCTACGGCGGCTCGCGCGCTGAGGCCGCCCAAGTCACCCAGAAATCAAACGATGGTGGGATCGACGGAATCATCAACGAAGACCGCCTCGGCCTCGATGTCATCTACATCCAAGCGAAACGCTATCAAGCCAGCTCCACGATTGGTCGAAAGGAAATCCAAAGCTTCGTCGGTGCCCTCGCCGGACAACAAGCAAACAAAGGAGTTTTCATCACCACCAGCGACTTCAAAAAGACCGCCATCGAATACGCCGCACAGGTCACCCAGAAAGTGATCCTCCTCAACGGCGACCGCCTCGGCAACCTCATGATCGAGCACAACATCGGCGTCTCCACCGTCCGCACGATCTCTCTGAAACGCCTCGACTCCGACTACTTCGAGGACAACTAGCCATCTCATTGAGGCTCCGGATGCTGACCGACCTCAG
>JALZVD010000219.1 GCA_023300205.1 Akkermansiaceae bacterium
AGAACAGGCACCTTAGCCTGTAAAATTACAGGCCCTGTATCCATTCCTGCATCCACGTAATGCACCGTACACCCACTCTCAGAAGCCCCATCTTCGACTGCCTGCTTCCAAGCCATTAGCCCCGGATATGCTGGCAACAACGATGGATGGATATTAATAATCCGGTTTGGATAGATCTCTAATAACGGCTTTTTAACCAAACGCATAAAGCCAGCCAAACAAACAATATCCACCCCAGCTTCTTTCAGTAAACCACCCACAGCCCTCTGACTCTCATCAGAAAACTTCGTCTTAAACCCTCCACAATCAATTACCTCAGCCCTCAGCCCCGCTTTTCTAGCTCGCTCCAGAATATAAGCATCTGGAAAGTCAGACATCACCAACACAATCTCTGCATTCAAATCACCCGCTTCAATAGCATCCATGATTGCCTGCATATTTGAACCTGATCCAGAACCAAGAACCCCTAGCTTTAGCTTATTTTGCATTGTTATCTATAAATTCGTATTCTCCACCTCACTCAACTTACTCGTATTCTTCTTAGCGCGCTTCTGCTCGATAACCACCAAAGCCATTGCCATGCCAATAATCATTATAAAGAACTCCATCCCATAGAACACCCATATATTAGTCATCGCCTTAGCACTGGTGAATCCATAATTATGCAGCCCGACTCCCAAGAAATTCACATGCCACCATGAGAACACAATCACCATGAATCCAAAAATACTACAAACATGAGTCCCTATCTCTTTAATGTAACCACCCACCCTCGCATGCAGAATCACCAACATCCAGATCACGATCAATAAAGCCCCGTTCTCCTTAGGATCCCAGCCCCAAAACCGCCCCCATGAATCCGCCGCCCAGATCCCCCCAAGAATAGTTCCAACCAAACTAAACAGTAACGTAAACGCCACCATACCATAAACGATCTTCGTTAAATACTGTCTCGTCTCCTTATCATCGACCACCCCAAAGGCCCTACCGATAATATAAAAATGTGAAATACAAGCAGCCACAATACCACCCATATATCCAAGCGTAATAATAACCACATGAGTAGAAAGCCAGTAGTTAGACTTCAACACCGCAACCAGTGGATCCATCTGATCTCGGGCATCACTAATCTCAAAACTCTTTGCAAGAAATAACACAGCGACTCCAAAACAAATCGCCACACCTAGCATAATACCCTTCTTCCGTATCCATTCGATCAAAAGCAGCAAGAACAATCCAGCCCCCACTATAAATGGCATCGTATCATAAAGAGTCCCTATCGGTGACCGATCCATGATCCATGAACGATGCACAATACCTGCAATCGTAAATAAACAAGCCAAACTCGTTAACCCAAATACACACCAATACAAAATACCTCCAACTCTAGTTCCTATGCTAAGACACATCGCTATAAGAAGAACCCCTGCAAAAATAAGTAACGCTATCCCATTATTAAAATAGCTCATCTTGTTTAAAAGAATCTCACCAGAAATACTTCCACCCTCATCACCGAAATCCACATGGTTCTCATATTTCTTCTTAAATGCACCAAGAGTATCTAACTGCTTCCCTGCATCACCAGAACTAAACGCCATTTGTAGCTTCTCCAGCTCAATCACTTCATTCATTAAACTCTCAGAATACTGCACATCTTTTAACGGCGAAGTATAAGCCTGAAAAACAGGCAAATAATCAGCAAAAAATCCATCTCCATTTTCACCAGATAATTTCCCATACTTCTTTTTAAGAGCTCCTATTTTATCCGCATAAATATCATACGCCTCCAAAGTAGGCCTCGCTACTTTCGCGAACCTAGAACCAATCGAAGACCAAGCCTCCTCTCCCTCTGTGGGATTGATGATCAACTTAGAAAACTCCCCTAAATCACTAATCCCACTCAGAAAAATAGCATCAGAAACAATCTTACCATCCAAAACCCCAATCACCTGTAAAGTATCACTACCCGCCTGTTTCACCCTCGCAATCTGATTGTCCCTATTATTACTCACAAAGAAACTCTCTAAACTATAAAAGCCTGACGCCTTCTTCACCTCATCATCAATCAGAAACGGATTCTTTAAAGAATGATAACTCTGCAACAACCTAGCAAAAGCGTACATCTGCTCCTGTTCCTTATCGAGGCTCTTCTCTCCACTATCTTTAATCTGCTTATGTATGGCCTCATAAGCATTCTGAAGTTTACCTAAATACGGTTTGATCTGGCTAAAGCTATAGCGGTCTCGCAGCGTCTTCACACCCATTCCCACCTGCTCTAAAATATCAGAATTATCAACTCTGAAAGTAGGCAACTGATCCGCCATTTCAGGGCGAAACATCACATCCATCAACCACTCAGTCGGCGTCAGTTTTTCCTTCTCTCCGTCTACGATAACCTTCATCCCACGGTCACCATGCATCGAATACATGTAGCGCCTTGCAAGAGTCTGAAACGGCTTAATTCTACCTCCATCCTGCACGGGCAAGCTACGCATCTCTTCCACCACACGCTCATCCCACTTAGTATATCCATTCACCTCCTTCGGCTTAGAAGGCACAATCAAACTTCTTATCCCCATCCCAGCTACCGCGAGGATAATAAGCATCGTTAATGAGAACCCTAAAAACCTAACTTTTTTATTCATCTGCTTGTTTATTTCCCTTCTCTTTTCTAGTTTCTCTTTCTAAATACTTACCTAATTTCAATGAAAAATGCACCAATAACCCAATCGCTGAAATCCACATACACACCTTAGGCCATTGATCAGCCGGATTAGTCACAATCTCAAAACCTGAAAACTCCAGTCCATTGATAGGCTCATTCCAGTTCGCTTGATACAACGTAAAACCCTTATAACGCATCGGATGATTCATCTTAATCGTCTGCACTTTCTCCCGCTCTTCGTCCTCCCCCGTCCAAGCTATCGTGCTCTGGAATTTACTCGGCCTCCGCGTCCCCGGATAATATTCACCTACTGAATTGATCAAATCCACCGAAAATGGCATCTTCCAGATCTCATTCGGCATCTCTATCCCATAAAGCTTACCCCCCACGGAAAATGTCTGCGGAAACCCCACTGATCTACACAAAAGCAACTTCCTACTAGGCTCCCCATTCTTTGGTTTTACCAGCACATAACAACCATAATTAAAATAATCCTTACTAGGATCCATCTTTGCCGGATGTAGGAAAAACCCATCCACTATCTCGCCAGAATCATTTCCCCGCGCCCTTGAACTTGCATTCACAACCACCACATTTTCACGGAAATGCCTAACCTCCAAATCAAATGGTAATGCCTTAAAAGTAAAGCGCCTCATCCTATCGCCAAGATCAGCTACCTGATCATGCTTGATCACATAAGGACGCTGCTTAACACCAGACTCATCAAACTCTGACAATTCAATCGAGGTATAATCAAACTTTGTCGCATAATCATAAGTCTCCCCCTGGAAAACCTCCATCTTACCATGAATAGACTGATGGTGATCCACAAACCCTACCACTAAAAGCGACACAATCCCAAAATGAGAAATAACCACACCTATATTTCTCCAGCCCTTACGTAGTCTAATAATACCTCCAAGCAACATATTAACAAACAACACGCAACAAACCCAATAAGCTCCCGGTAGCGGAATATAAGTCGACTTCCCCCCATTAATTTCAGGGATAACAATAAAATTCTTATGGCTGTAATACTTATCTAATGCCTTAGATAAGCCAATATCCTGCATCTCAAGCGTACTAAACCACACCAACAATCCCAATAAAACTAAACTCACCACACAAAGTAAATAACTAGAAAAGAAATCTACGAGATACTGAAGGATATTTTTTCTCTTTTTAATCATCTTAATAGCCTCCCTTCTTAGATTGATTCACTCCATCTACTTTCTTGGAACGTTCTTTCACTCTCTGGAGACTATTGATACGTATACTCTTCGCAAAATCCATCAGACTTTCTTGCTCTGCTTTCACCTCATCCTCAGGCCCCATCATCTTCACAGTCACTAAACTTCCATTACCAATATCACAAATAATCCCAGTCACCGCCCATCCCTCAGCTTTAACAGGCATTCCAGACATCTTTTTCTGAAACAGCCCCTTTAGCTGAATCACATAAGCATCTCTCTCTCCAAACATTTTTATCGTTGCCAGTCCACTAAGATCCTCCATTACATCTTGACCAAACTCCCTCTCCCAGCGGTTCAAGTTAGCTAAGACTCCCCCTCCATCCACTTGGCCAACCGCAACCTCAGTAGCATTACCAACCGCATAGTTGAGTAATCTAAAATCTGTACGATTCACCCTTCGCCAGCTCAAAGGCTGAGTCCCCAAAATAGTCTCATAGCTGTTCTTAAATATATTAGGGTCATCATACTGGCACAACTCCCTGCGCTCATCTACTTCCATCTCTTTTGGCTGCTCTTTACAGCACACCAAAATAGCTGAATAGCATGACAACCATATAAACTTGGTTCTGAGTGATCTAAATTTCATCGCTTATGCCCTCTAAACCTATTTCCTACCTTTTGCAAGCGCTTCCAGAGTTTCCTAAAAAGATAAATTAATTCTATTTTTCTCTAAGAAAAGGTTTGTCGGATACGTTCTCAATTATAACAATACAATATATATACAGATTAACACCTCTGATATCATTTACTTAAAATAAACCAAAAGCATGAGCACACACGCACAACTAACTCCAGAGGCGGAACAGCAACTCCGAAATCAGAAAAGGAACTCCACCATTTCCGCTATCATTATTTCGCTCCTATCATGCGCACTGCTTGTAGCCGTCCTTTTCTACATAGCCTTGGCATCCTTCTCTAAAAACCAAGAAGAACTAGTAACCTATAGCTCAGGCGCTGAATCTGACGAGAAAATCACCAAACCTGAGATGTCAAACGAAGTCGCCAAAAAACCATCATCGCCAACATCGTCAATGTCTAAAGTGATCACCTCAAGTACTCCATCACCTACAGCCGTGCCCGTCCCAGATGTTACCATCGATGAACCATCCCTAGACTTTGGAGATGGAAATGACTTCGGAGACGGCTGGGGAAGTGGCTCCGGTAAGGGTAGCGGTGGCGGCGGCATATCATTCTTTAAGCAAAGTGTAAAAGCCGAGCGTATTGCATACGTCATTGACTACTCCTTATCCATGAGAGGCAATAACAAGTTTGAGCTCATGAAAAAGGAACTCTCTAAATCTGTCAAAGCATTACCAGACAACGTAGACTATCAGCTCATCTTCTTCGCTGGACCTGCATGGGTAGCAGGTGATAAGGTCATTAGTGGAAAAGGCGGCCACAAAAACTTCACGATCAACAGTGCTGGTACAAAATACGAGTGGTCAACTACAAGCGACGCTCATGGATACCGCCCAAAGGTCAAATCAAAGATGCAACAACCAAAATGGATAAAATCTAGCGAAGGTAAGCGCAAGCAAAGCCTCAAAATCATCAAAGACACACCCATGGTCTACGGCACCGTCTGGGAATACCCCCTAGAAATGGCTCTTAACATGGAACCTCAACCTGATGTCATCTTCTTCATGACTGATGGATCTGCTGGACCAAAAAGTGAATCCGTTGCCAGAAAACTTGGCGCTGAAGCTAAAAGAGATGGAATCATCATCAACAGTGTGGCTCTCATGGAACCAAAAGCGAAAAAAGCCATGAGCGATATGGCCAAGCGTAGCGGTGGTCTCTTCACCGAGGTCCAGGCAAACGGTAAAATCATCCAACACGATTTAAAATAATAGAGCCTATGGCTCACTCCACACACCAACCTGCTAGATCCACTACTAACAAACAAAGGTCTAGCAGGCCGCATTCTATTTTAAATACCTTCTAAATAAGGCATAACGCCTACCAACTCTTTACCTTCCATACAAAATCATCTTCCCGCCTAGTTTTTTAGTATCTAAATACTTAAATCCTTTACAGTAAGGTCATCTATAGAAAATTTGATCTATTCAAAAAAATATTATTTTCTTCTAAGAAATAACAAGTCATTTTCGTTATTGATGTAATCAAACTAATCGATTAAATTAAATCGTAATCTATAAGACCAAACTAGAACAATTCATCATGAGCACACACGCACAACTAACTCCAGAAGCAGAACAGCAACTCCGAAATCAAAAAAGAAATTCTACCATTTCTGCCATCATCATCTCGCTTCTCTCATGTGCTCTTCTTGTCGCCATTCTCTTTTACATAGCTCTTGCCTCATTCTCTAAAAACCAAGAAGAACTAGTGACTTATAGCTCCGGTGTTGAATCAGATGAGAAAATCACCAAGCCAGAGATGACAAACGAAGTAGCTAAAAAGCCATCCTCTCCATCATCTTCCATGTCTAAAGTCATCGCTTCCAGCACTCCTTCACCTACCGCAGTTCCAGTCCCAGATATCACCATAGAGGAACCATCCCTTGACTTTGGAGATGGAAATGACTTTGGAGACGGTTGGGGCAGCGGTTCAGGCACTGGCAGCGGTGGAGGGGGCGTATCATTCTTTAAACAAAGTATTAAAGCTGAGCGTATCGCCTACGTCATTGACTACTCAGCATCAATGAGAGGCAAGAAATTTGAACTCATGAAGAAAGAACTCGCTAAGTCTGTTAAAGCCTTACCAGACTCTGTAGACTACCAGCTCATCTTCTTCGCAGGTCCAGTATGGGTCGGAGGTGACGAGATTCATGGAGGCGGTAAAGGAGAAACCGTCTCATTCACACGTGATGGTAAACCATACTCTTGGAGAGGTAAAGATGCAGCTGACGTCCCACGCGCAGAATGGCTTAAATCTGATAAAGAACAGCGTAAAAAAAGCTTACAGATCATCAAAGATACTCCTATGATCTTCGGCACTAGATGGGATCTCCCCATCCAATACGCTCTCGATATGACCCCAAAACCAGACGTCATCTTCTTCATGACTGATGGCACCGCAGGCAAGGACACTGGCTCCACTGCTAAAAAAATAGGTAAAAATGCTAAAAGAAAAGGAGTAATCATCAATTGCGTGGCCCTTATGGAACCTAAAGCAAAAGACGCCATGGCTGATATAGCCAAGCAAACCGGTGGCATCTTCACTGAAGTCAAAGAAAACGGTCGAACAATACAGCACGACTTAGAATAGGAATTTCACCTTACATCCCAGATCCTTAAACCTCAAATACGGATCTGGCAGATTGCATCCTGCTCAAAATACCTTATAAATAACTCATGAGCACCTTGCAGATCCCAAAAAAAATCACCACTTACCTCCTCCCTTTACTCACACTCTTCTCATTTTCAGGAGTGGCCCTAGCCTCTGAGAAGCTCCCCCAGTCACTCACCTTCATAGGCAAAAGTAAATTTCAACAAATCAGCCAGAAAGCCATTGCCAACAACTGGCGCGCACTACCCATCGGTGACCGTATGGTTGCCATCGCCCTAGAATTAGAAGGCATCCCCTACAAGGCCTACACCTTGGAGATTCATAACAATATAGAATCTCCTTCCGTCAATTTTGATGGACTAGACTGCTGGACATTCTTTGAAACCGTCCAAGGTATGGCCAAAATGTTAGAAACTCCTAAAAAAAGTTACACCCCTAGCGACCTCCTCGCCCAGATAGAACACACCCGCTACCGGGGCGGCGTCTGCAAAGGAAATTACCTAGACCGCATCCACTACCTTGCTGAGTGGTACACAGACAATGATAAGCGTAACAACATTGACGACATAACCAGAAAATTCCCCACCGTCACCATGCCTAATCAATGTAACGAAATGTCTAAGCTCTGGAAATACTACCGTTACCTCAAGCTCAACCCTGAGCTTCGTCCTCTCATGGCTCAATCAGAGCAAAAGATGACAGCCATGAAGGTAAAGATGGTTCCAAAATCCAAAGTAGCAAACATTGAAAAACATCTTAAAAATGGTGACATCATCGGCATCGCCAGACACGGAGATGGAAGTTACTGCTCACACGTAGGCATCATCATCAAGGACCAGCAAGGGCGCGCTCGTTTCATGCACGCTTCCTCTACCTACAAAAAAGTAGTCGTAGATAGCACCATCTCAGAATACCTACATAAATTTAAAAAACACGCAGGTATACTCATCGCTAGACCCAAATAACAACAGCATCCAGACTCTATTTCCATACCTTTCAGGAATAAATATCTCTCCAGATACTTATACCAATAGCCAAAGTGAGATCAAATGAACCAGTTCATCACTCACCCCTAGCATCGCACATCTCACCTATGAAAAAATCACTCACTAGCCTCATCTACCTAACCTGCATCGTTCTAGTCTGTATGATTCCGGCTACCTCTGCACAAATCGGAGGATCGCCTAACCCTTTTGGCTCAGGACACAGTGCTAACTCATCCACATCATCCATCATCAGTAGCGCTAGCTCCATCAAGCCGGGTGAGAAATTCAAAATAGCACTCAAGCTCAGCCACCCTCATCAATGGCACTCCTACTTCCATAATGACGGCATAGGCATCTCTAAAGCACCAGCAGTAACGTGGACACTCCCAGAGCGCCTCAATGCATCACCTCTATCATTCCCTACCCCACACTCCATAGACTCCTTTGGGCTAAATTCATACGGATACAACGGCACAAACTACTTCATCACCGAAATCACCCTCCCCAAAGAACTCACCATCGGTCAATCATATCAAATCACCGCAGACGCATCATGGCAGATCTGTAAAGAAAGCTGCATTCAAGAAAAAGCAAAACACACCATCACAATCACCGCCTCAGAAACCACCGTTACAAATCCCCTCTACAACCAAGAACTCAAAGACTATCAGCCAAAATACATTCCCTCACAAACACCACCCGCTGATTGGAAAATCACTGCCACTGAAAGCAACAAAGACATCGAAATCACCATCTCATCGAATACCAAATTCCCAGAAGACATCAAATTCTACGAATACAATGGCCAACTCGATGCTCAGAAACCCATCAACATCACCAATCAAGAAAACACACTCACCATCTCAGCTAAGTTCAACGAAGGAAATGACTTCTCCTCAACACCTGCAGAAAAATTAGACCACATCAGCGGCATCCTCCACAGTCCTTCCACCCCCTTATCTGCCAAAAGCCACAGCATATTCATCAACACCGCTTGGCTAAAGAAATCTAATGAAACTCCAATCACTCAAAGTCAACCTGCTAAAGTAATATCAGAAACTCCAGAACAGACAGATCCAGAAAGCAACGCCAAAGAAATAGCCACTAAATATGACCTAGACTCTAAAATCAGCATCATCACACTCGACCGCTTAGACGATGAAGGTAACGCCATCGATGACGCAGGTAACATCATCGAGAAAGAAGAACTCTTCACTGATGCAGAAGGAAATATCACCGATGCAGAAGGAAACATCATAGGTAAAATAGAAAAAACCACCTTCCTCTTCGCCACTGTCCTCATCTTCTTCGGCGGACTCATTCTCAACCTCATGCCATGCGTGTTCCCAGTTCTTGGAGTAAAAGTCCTAGGCTTCGTTCAGCTCTCAGGAAATGACCCTAAGAAAATCAAAATACACGGCATCGTCTTCACCCTCGGAGTCATCATCTCCATGTGGATACTCGCCGCCGTCATCCTCACTATTCGTGAAACACCTGGCCAGTCAGTAGCTTGGGGTAATCAGATGAAAGAACCTAAATTCGTAGGATCTATGATCATCCTGATGACCATGTTTGCCTTAAATCTCTACGGCGTCTTCGAAGTAGGAACCTCTCTCACCAGTGCAGGAGGCAAGCTGCACGCCAAGAAAGGCTACGAAGGATCATTCTTCAGCGGTATCCTCACCACCCTCATCGCCACACCTTGTGGAGCGCCCCTCCTCGCCACCGCCATGACTTACACCCTTCAGCAGACCATTCTCCTCGCTATGATACTGTTCACAGTTTTTGCCCTTGGCGTAGCAGCACCTTACCTCGTGCTGTCATTCTTCCCAGCACTCATCAATAAACTACCTCGCCCAGGAAACTGGATGGTCACCTTCAAGAAATCCATGGCATTCCCTCTCATGGCTACCGTCGTTTTCCTCATGACTGCATTCATTTCTCAGACCGGTAAAGAAGGCATCATCCTCATGCTCTGGTCACTCGTAATACTAGCAACCGCTGCATTCATCTATGGCACATGGTCACCACCATTTATAGCCAAGACTAAACGCTACATCCTCGGCTTCGGACTCTCCATCATCATCGCCGCTTGGGGCGGACACCTCGGCTACCAAGCCATGAATACCACTCCAGAAAAACAGCAACCTTCCATCGTTACAAACCCAGATGACATCCATAGCTGGACACCCTGGAAACCAGCACTAGTAGACCAA
Organism: Akkermansiaceae bacterium; assembly: GCA_023300205.1. GTDB lineage: Bacteria > Verrucomicrobiota > Verrucomicrobiia > Verrucomicrobiales > Akkermansiaceae > Rubritalea. Next base: position 10,373 of record JALZVD010000219.1, read on the forward strand.
GAACGATCCAAAAAACGCATCGTCTGGATAGACTATACCGCAGATTGGTGACTTACCTGCCTAGCAAATGAGAAGCGTGTCTTCTCAAACAAAGAAGTAGTTAACCTCACTCTTTCAAGCAACGTCAGCAAAATCAAGCTAGACCTCACTGATGATAAAGAAGCTGAAGACAAAGAACTACAAAGAACCAAAAAAGGCGGAATCCCACTCATGATCATCTACCCAGCTAACCCAGATCGTCCAGGCGTATTCCTTGATGGCACCGTATCACCTGCAGATGCTCTAAAAGCACTCAAATACGCCATCAAATACTCCTAATAATCCCTCAAAGACTAAAGCCCTAACACCTCAGCAATCAGCGCCATTCGCACAGGCACCCCATTCTGAGCCTGCTCAAAATAACGCGCTTGAGGTAACCCATCTACAGCCTGCTGAATCTCATTCACTCTAGGCAATGGATGCATTAGCGTCGCATCACCCTTCATCATAGCCACTACCTCTGGACTAAATATAAACGCATTTCTTACTTGCTGATATTCATCTAAATCATCAAACCTCTCCTTCTGCATCCGCGTATCATAAATCACATCAGATTGCGCTACCACCTCTTCAGTAAGTTCGTGATAAACCCCATCACCATCCTTTACATAATCACTAGGCATCTGAATCACCTCTGGAGCTACAAAAGAGATTTCAACCCCTTCATAATTTCTCAAAATCTTCGCCAACGAATGCACCGTACGCCCATACTTTAAATCCCCCACAAAGGAAACTTTCAGCCTCTCTTCACCTATCCGATGATGCTTAGCAATAGTAAACAAATCTAATAAACTCTGAGTAGGATGCTCTCCTGCCCCATCCCCACCATTTAAAACTGGCACAGGTGAATAATGCGCAGCCAACTTAGCCTCCCCCTTCACCTTCGTCCTGATCGCAATCACATCAGCATACCCACCTACTATCCTAATAGTATCCTCCATTACCTCCCCCTTAGTCTGTGAAGAAAACGTAACGTCAGTCTCAGAAACCACATTCCCACCCAGTCGCATCATCGCCACTTCAAAAGAAAGTCTTGTCCTCGTTGACGGCTCATAAAACAGCGCTCCTAGAATTTTCCCATCACACATCCCAGAGCCACCAGATGCAATCACCGACTCCATCTCCAAACTCCGCGCCATAATGGCATCTAGGTCAGCACGAGTGAACTGATCCGCCGTAAGAACATGCTTTATCTCCATAAAGCCCACTTTAGATCATCACACCCTTATGTCAGTAAAAATGATTCCTCTAGCCTCTCAAAATCAAACTCCTCCGCTATTCAACCAAAGTCTTATTACAAACCTAAAGGCAGTTCAGAAAGATTATGAATTTTACTGCGCAAATCCTGCTGCTTCTCGGGGTCATACACTGTAGAGTTCATCACTCCTACCACTCCATTATCCGTCGTGATCAACTTAGGGACCACTCCTCCAGCACCTTTCTTATGGTACTGTCTTCGAACCGTCTTACCTGATGCATCGATCACACTATGGCTATAAATAGTCGGCGTAGTCAAAAACAGCACATGCATGCGGTTTTTATTATCTAAAGTCGCTGAGTAATTTCTGAATGCAAGATTTCGCCCCATTGAATACGTTGCAAGTATTTTACCGCGTTTCACATCCTCCACCTGCACAAATAACTCTGTATTCTCATTAGAAGTAACATTCATAATCCTATACTCCCGCGTATCTCCAGGAGCACCAGGCACTCCTGCACGTTGCTTCCAAGTAACATGTCCATTAATCACAGTAAAATGAACCTTCTTTGAGCGAGTCCCCTGCTGCGGAGTCTCACCAGGCATCCTTACGATCGCATATGCTGTATAATTTCCAGATGCACTGAGGTCATAACTATTATTCAGCCTAAAGCTCGATGTCTGCGTTTCTCCTGTCTTCAATTTCATCGGGGTATAAACTGAATCTTGAATAGCAAATACTGGATGACCATTACCTCTCTCAACCACAAACTCTATCCATTTATTTCTATGCTTATTAGAAAATGCTATCGGCTGCCCCGCTCTATTCGTCATTGTCACAGACATCTTTACATCCTCGTAAGCCACATACTGGCCTTTGCCGATCTTAGCCATGACCCCAAGCTGGCCATAAGCTGTCTGTATCTGGAATAGCACCAGCATAGAAATGGAGAAAATAGTCAGTATCTGTTTCATAGTAGTATTGTATCGTTAATCTTCGTATTCAGGTTGCCCTACAGTTCTAAAACCAATGTATGGACGGCGTAAATCTCTAGCATCTTTATCATCCTCTGATGGCTCTAACCAGCGCCGAGAGGTGGCCTTTAAATCATCTGTGTAGGATCCCCCGCAAATCACCGGCTTTTTATCAGTAGCCATTGGATCAGTTTCTGGCTTACTGCGCTTCAGAGTCCACTCAGACACATTACCAGCCATACCATAGATTTTATTTACAGTGATATCCTCACTCTCTTGATCCACCGCTCCCCATGATGAAGCCTTCAAATCAATCAACTTAGACCCTGAGGTCAATAGCGCCGCACGCCATTCCATCTGTGTCGGCAACCTTCTTGAATAACACTCAGCATAAGCATACGCATCCCACCAGTCCACTCCCACCACCGGACAGTTCACACTCATTTTTAAGCCGTTCCACTCTCTCCCGCTCCTTGCAGCAGCATACATTCCATCCCAGTCCTCTGGAATATAAGATATTTTATAATCAGGCTGATTTTCATGCTGAATGATCTCTACCAAATCTGGAGTCAAATCCTTAAGAAATTTAGCATACTCACCAATCGTCACCTCATGCGCGTCAATCGTAAACTCTCTCAACCTCACATCCTTCTGCCCCTTCATAAACTCCTTCACATCCACCATCACCACATCGATTAAATCTCGCCTCTTAGGAGCCTTCTCACGTAGAGAAATCACCCCCACCAGACCTACAAGCACGAGTAAACCTGAAATAATACTCACATTCCTCAATTTCTGCTTACTTATACCTGCCTTCTTAATCAACATCGTCGAGCTCTTAATCGGAGATACTGCGATCGGCTCTACTAGCTGCCTCTCCACACTATCGGAAAGCTCTTTCACCTGCTCCCATGTGAGAGGAATTTCTCTCTCACTGTCAGCCATATAGCCCAGAAGTGATCTTGTACGTGTAGCCCCAGGCTCATCAGTCTTTAATACCTTCAGAAAACTCTGCCCAAGCATCACTTTATCTTGGGTAGACACAGCATGATCTCGCTCACCACCCACTGCCATATTCACAATTCGGCACATCCCTGTATCAGAAATAAATAACTGATTCACCGCTAGTGGCAGAGATGCCAGCTTCTTAGACTCTAGATACAAATTCGCATCAGCCACCTGCTTAAGCAAATGCACAACCTCCTCCGGCTTCAGCTTCTCACGGGTTAGCACCTTCCCCTCAAGAGTATCCCCAGAGATCTTCTCTCGCACATAGAAACAAATACCCTCCTCCCTCACAGCCTCAAACACAGACCCTATAAGTGGATGATCCACCTGCGCCTTCGTCCGCACATCACTAAGATAAGCAGCGATCACCGCTTCATCATGATGCACCGCACGGTTGAGACTATCAATAATCACCTCACGGTTCACAGACACCTGATTCGCCAACCATGTACGAGTCGACTCCCCCTCATACACTAGCTTTTGCAAGTAATAATCTCCCACCTGTATTCCAGGCATTAATCTCTGATCCATCTCTGACATATATTCTAATAACTCTCTATAAACTGCCATACCTCATCGATTTGACAATCATAAGATAACCCTTTATTCTCTCAACGAAGGTAATAACATCCCTTCCCCATCCAGACCCTCAAGACCTGGTAAAGTGTAGGGGATCATCTCTAGATCTATCTGCTGCTTATACTGGTCCTTAGCATGTATCCCATGAAGCCTTCCAGGAAAGGCAAACTGATCCATCAACTCTCCCTTATAATATAACTCCACAACATACCCAAAGTAGCGCCGCTCACCAAATAAATGCACATCTGCTAGCTCCAACCTAGGCAACTCATAAAAAGCCTCCGCACTCTCCTCCACCCCATTCACCCAGTCCGTAGGCTCAGTCACCCAGCGCTTCGCTATAGCCCGCTCTCTCTGTTTAGGCACTGGCTCTACCACTTTGTTATCCACTATATCATAAAAGAAAATCCTTAAATCAATCTGGGAAGGCTCTATCTCTCGCTTCGTTAATCTCCTAACAGGAATGATCACCTTAGCTGACAGTTGACCTTGACCCACTCTTTGCACCACACTACCTAGCTGAAAAGGCACCACATCCGGCGCATCCTTCACACCATTCGCTATCTTATCAGTAGCGATCTCATAATATTGTCCCACCTCTGGGCCAAAAGAAAATAACTTATCATACTCATCACCAGCTCTCTCCCAGTTACGCATATCCTCAAAAATCAGCGCCCTTCGGTAAATAATCGCTGGTTCATTTGCATCCAAAATCTCCGCCTCATCTAATTTCAAAACAGCCCGCACAACATCACCAGATAAGTGCAAACCCTTCGCCTCCTCTACTAACTTCTCAACACGGCTATTCTTAATTGGCATAAACACACCCTGATCAAATCTTTCAGCAGGTCTAAGACCAACACCAGCAGTCCTCATTCTAACCGTCGCTCCACTCTGAACAGACATCTTAAAATCTGCTCCATCATCAACAATCCCCCCCCCTGCATTCCCATATGCCTTGAGAATATCATCATAGCTCCTAGGCTTCTGTTTCTCCACATCTGGCAGAGCATCAGCCAAAGTAGGAATATACACCACCTTCACATCACCTGCTTCTTTCACCTCCACCACTCTAATCTCGCCCACTCTACTTGCCAATGCCACTCCCACCATCACAATCTCGATCAATCCAACTAATACCAAAACTCCACAAACAATCGTAAACGTAGGACGCCTAACCATCGTCGCCTTTATAGCAACATCAGCTGGATTACACTCTCCGTTTAATGGATCATTTTCTAACATAAACTATCAACTAACTCATATACCCTCGCCTGAAAAGGCACAAATACCAAACTTGTAAAATCTATGACTACCTCACGACAATAAAATAAACCAAATCATATTTACGAATGATCAAGATCCCCATTAACAACAAAAGCTCACTTCCATAACAGAAGAGAGCTTTTCGGTAAAATAAGTAAATAACGATCTAGAAAAAGACTACTTAACGCCCTTCTTAGATAGCTTAGTGCCACGTGTTGTGCCCTGACGAGCCTTGAATTTAGGGTTCGTCTTGCAAATAACGTAAAGAGTACCCTTACGCTTTACAACTTGGCAATCTTCGTGGCGTCGCTTCATTGAAGCTAGTGATGATAAAACTTTCATATCTATAAAAAATCTGTGGTTGGAGGGCGAAAACTACCCACATTCCACAACATGTAAAGCCGATTCTGCAAAAAAAATCAAAAAAGAAACTATCGCCGCCGCCTTAAGAGAAACCCAACAGATCCAATTGCTAACATACAAGCCGATCCTGGCTCAGGAACACTAGCTCCCGCATCCACCGTAATTGAATGAATCTGGATGAAATCTGTAGCAACTAACTCTGTAGCATCCACAGGACCAGCACTACCATCCGCACGAGTTTCAACCACTGGAAGATCGCTAAAAACTCCACCAACATTGATAATATTCTGAGCCAGAATCTCGTCAACGACCGTAAAATCCTCCACCTCTCCAAATACGGTAAAACCACCATTTTGATTATCCAAGTTACTAGAATTATCGGCTAAGTTAATAAACCACTGAGAGGTCGCTGAATCAGGATCTCCTCCAAGCTTAGCCATCGCAAGTGTCCCCCTAGTATTTGAGATGCTAAATTCATTAACTATAGCCGGTTGCTCAACTACTTCCGCAAGTAATGTAGGTCCTTGTGGACTCAGCTGAAATCCACCACTCTGCAGTACAAACCCCACTATCGCACGGTGAAAAATCGTATCCGTATAGTCACCATTATTAATATAAGAAAGAAAGTTTGCCACCGTATTAGGCGCCGCTTCATCAAATAAAACCACTGGAATCTCCCCAAAATTAGTATTGATACTCACCTTAGTCTGCGCATCAGACTCCATCACTGTCGCAGAAATTGCCCCCACTAATATTGCTCCTAAATATCTGTTCATCATTAAATAAAGTAGAATTGATTGTCTAAGATTCAATTATAGTTAATTAAAGTTAATGAATCAAGCCTGAAATTTCATAGATTGACTATCATTTAAACCCCTCTTATTGCTTAGCTAGTTCAGAAAATAAACTTACCCCATGAAACTACCCTCATTCATCAATAAAATTATCAAACCACAGCCAGCTATCCAAGAACCTGTCATGCGCCAACCTAAGATAGGGCTTGCCCTCGGCTGTGGAGGAGCAAAGGCACTCGTCCATATGGGTGTAATCAAGGCACTCGAAGACAACAACATCCCCATTCACGCCATCTCAGGTTGCAGCATGGGAGCCTACATCGGAGCTCTCTGGGCCTCAGGAATCTCTGCAGATAAAATGATCCACCTAGCAGCAGAAATGCGCGACAAGGACTCATTTAAAAAACTCGCAGACCCAGCCGTCCCACCCATCAAAGGCCTCTTCTACGGCCACAAAATCAAGGATCACCTTAAAAAGACAATCGGCTCCCCTAAAATCCAAGACCTTGATAGGAAATTTATCGCCATCGCCGCTAATCTAGAAAACTACCAACGAGTCGTATTCAACTCCGGTGACCTCCTAGAAGCCGTCCACGCCAGCTGCGCCATGCCCGGCATCATCGTACCTGTTGAAGTAAACGGCGTCCGCTGTGTCGATGGAGGAGTCGTAGACCCCGTCCCCGTTAGCGCGCTCAAAAAATACACAGACGTAGACTACATCATCGCCGTATGCACCACCCCCACCCTCAATGACCTAGACTCAGATGAAGCAATAGAAGCCGTCGCCCCAGAACCAGAACTAGACGAAAACGAAAGCACCAGCGCCTGGCTCAAATCAAAGATCTCCTCATTCGGAAAAAAATACAACCCCGCTGCAAAAGGCAACATGCTAGACACACTAAGGCGTAGCCTCAAAGCATCACAAATCAGAATAGCACATGATGCCTGCAAAAAAGCAGACGTCGCCATTTACCCCATCTGCAGTGACTCCGCCTGGGATGAATATGAGCGCTATGAACACTTCATCTCACTCGGCGCTAAAGAGGCACTCGCCGCTCTAGACCAAATAAAAGCACTAACTGCCCCCATTGCTAACCTAGCCACAGACCCATCAGAACAACCTAAAAAGCAACCCTCGGAAAATTCTTAACCTGCCCAAGCTTCACCCCATAAGTCGCCGCTATCTCCTCAGCATCTGACGCCTTATAAGCTTCTTCATAATAAATCTCCTCCACCCCATAAGCACACAAAGTCTGCATACAAGAAGTACAAGGCATCGTAGTAGTAGCGATCACTCGCGCCTCACCACGTTTAAAAAGACTACAGAGATTCACCTCCGCATGCAGCATATATTTCTGCCGCTTATCACGGTCATCCCAGAACCCCTCCGGAGCATCATACCCAGGAGCCAGTCCATTATAAGCAGTGCCTATCACCCTGTTATCATGATCAAGCGCAGCCGCCCCCACCTTTCGGTAAGGATCCTCACTACGCAGACTAGCCACATGAGCCAGCGCCATCACATACTGAGGAATAGTTAGTCTCTCCTTACTCATATCTCTTCTACAATTTAACCCCTACTCAGGAGCAAGCCCTGCCTCAGGCTTACCCTCAAGTCCCAAATCCCCCATATTGATCATAGGAGTAGCATTTCCCCCCATGGTAACACGGGGTAAAATTCCATTCCACCTCTCTACTGAGCGAAGCTTAATAATATCTGGATATTTTTTGAGTGCCTCACCTTTAATCGTTATCGCTTCAGCTTGAGCCTTTGCTTCGGCTGTGATTTCATAAGCCTTCGCATCTGCGAGTGCCACACGTTTCTCAGCTTCCTCAACAGCAGCCATTTTCTCAGCTTTCGCTAAAACCTGCTTTTGCTCCTGCTCGGTACTAAATCTCTTTAGCTCTTCAAGCTCCTTCTCCGCGAGCTGCTTTTGGCGTTTTTTATCCTCCACACCTTGGACAATCATACTCGGCAGATTAAACCCTCTGAGTAAGACCTCTTCAACAAGTATCCCTTTCGTCTGCAAAGCTCCTAAGCCTTCTAAAATCTTTACCTGCATCGAAACCTGAACATCAGCTCTATAAAATTCCTCTGCATTTTCTATCTCTTTCCCCGCTTCACGGAGCACAGATCGCAACATCGGTCTAAGGTGTGTTCTCTCCAGAGCCTCAGCAACGCCGGTCTCTTTATAAGCCTCTGCTGCCTGGGTGCGGTCCACTCTCCACTTCACTGTCACATCCACCTGTGTTGTCAGCTGGTCCTGACTAGGAACACCTACATTATCGATGGTCAGCTCCTTATTACGGCAGTCAATCTTCTGAACTTTCTTAAGAGGATTGATGAGGTGAAAACCTTCGTTAAGCTCTACTGCATCTACTTTACCGAAGAGAGAAGACACTCCCACGTGCCCGGCAGGTATCGTGGTGAACGGTGAAAATATAAATAGCAAAAAGACGATCAACACAGGAATAAAAATCTTCGCCCCAGCGCTCTTCACTTTTCTTATCTGCTCCGCCTGAAATTCCTCATTAGTATAGCTCATCCCTGATTCTTGCACAAATCACACTAGAGACAACCCTTTTATCTACACTAAAGGCTCACCCACCTACCATCATTCTTCGCACTCTCATAAATGGCACAAATCAGCGCCACAGCCTTCCTCGCCTCGTGACAATCAACTGACGA
>JALZVD010000220.1 GCA_023300205.1 Akkermansiaceae bacterium
GGTATTTTAGTGGGTGATGCTGATGCGTATGGCGGGTTGTTGCAGATATATCAAAATCAGATGGCTTTGCCACCAGAGCCGATTCAGCTTATTGTTCCATCGGGAGATGGTGAGCAGGCTGGGGTGGGGGTGATGGATCTTCCTGATACAGCTCAGATTTGTTCATGTGAGGCCGTAACGAAGGGGACTTTGTGTTCTGCGATGGATGACGGGGCTAGTTCTGTAGGAGACCTGAAGGCATGCACGAAGGCGGGAACAGGGTGCGGAGGCTGTGTGCCACTGATGACGGATTTATTCAAAGCGAAGATGGCCGCGTCTGGGATAGTGGTGAGTAACCGGCTTTGCGAACATTTTGATTTATCACGGGCAGAGATGTTTGATGTGGTGAAGGTATCTTCGATTAAGAGCTTTGATGATCTGATTAGTAAGTATGGAACTGGTATGGGGTGTGAAATTTGTAAGCCGGCTGCGGCGTCTATCTTTGCGTCTCTGTGGAATAGGCCAATTCTAGAGCAGCGACCGTTACAGGATACGAATGATGCTTTTCTGGCGAATATACAGCAGGATGGAACTTATTCAGTGGTGCCAAGAGTGCCTGGTGGAGAGATCACAGCTGATAAATTGATCGTGTTGGGTGAGGTGGCTAAGAAGTATAAACTGTATACGAAGATTACTGGTGGTCAGCGGATTGATTTATTTGGGGCTAGAGTTGATGAGTTGCCATTGATCTGGAAAGAGCTGATTGATGCGGGCTTTGAGTCTGGTCATGCTTATGGAAAGTCATTGAGGACGGTGAAGTCATGTGTGGGTTCTACGTGGTGCCGATTTGGTGTGCAGGATAGTACGACCTTGGCGATTGATCTGGAGAAACGTTACCGAGGGGTTCGTTCTCCTCATAAATTTAAGGCTGGGGTAAGTGGGTGTGTGCGTGAGTGTGCAGAGGCGAGGAGTAAGGATTTTGGTGTTATTGCGACTGAAAAGGGTTGGAACCTTTATTTAGCGGGTAATGGGGGGATGAATCCGAGGCATGCTGATTTGTTTGCGACAGATATAGACCGTGAGACGGTGATCAAGTACACAGATAGATTCTTGATGTATTACATTAAGACGGCGGATAGGCTTGAAAGGACTTCGACTTGGTTGATGAAACTGGAGGGTGGGTTAGAGAAGCTGAAGGATGTGGTGATCAATGATTCACTGGGTATCTGTGATGAGTTAGACCAACAGATGCAGCATCTCATCAATACTTATCAATGTGAGTGGAATGATGCGATCAATGATCCAGAGAAGTTGAAGCGTTTCCGGCACTTCGCTAATAGTGATGAGAAGGATCCGAGCGTGCAGTTTGTAGAGGAGCGTGAACAGATACGGCCAGCTACTTTAGAAGAGAGAGATTTCTCCGTTACGTTATAACCTTTATCAATTAAACGACTATGAATTGGACAAATATTGGCTCAATAGAGCAATACCCGACGGAATTAGGCAGCTGTGTGAAAGTGGGTGATGCCCAGGTTGCGGTATTCCATTTGGCTACTGAACAGAAGTGGTATGCGGTGCAGAACTTTAACCCGCAGAATGAGCGGATGGTTATATCTAGGGGGATTCTAGGTGATCAGGAGGGGACTCCTATCGTGATCTGTCCTCTGCATAAGTACCGTTATTCGCTGGAAAACGGAGAATGCTTCACGGACGAGCAATATCGGCTGAAGGTCTATGAAGTGAGGGAGGAGGGTGGAGAGCTCTTTCTTAAGGGAGGGTAGTTTTTGATTTATGATTTATATTTTTTCTTAGAGAGATTTAGTCCCAGAGGTTGGTGGGATATTCTCCAGTATCGACTAGTTTCTTGATGCTGGCAACGCAGGAGTCTTTATCTTGAGGGTAGGTGACTCCGAACCATGTGCTGGATGTTTCTAGGATGTTACAGTCTGCGGTGCCGGCTGAGATGAGGTCATCGACGACTGTTGGGATGTAGCATTCTGATTTCATTTCTGATCCGCGTTCGTCTAGGAATGCTTTGAATTGAGCCTGGAGGTGTACGAGTAGTGATGGAGGGAAGCCCCAGAAGTTCATGGATACTAGTGCTGAGGTGGAGAGTTCTACTCGCTGGCCATTGAGGTTTTCGCCACGGCAGATGCCGTCTTTTTCGATGAGTATTTCGGTGTGTTCTTCTACTTTTTCTAGGAAGCTGGCGTTTTTCTTACAGACTCCACGGTTTACATCACCGTGATCTGATAGGGTGTTGCTGAGTTTGTAGCCGACCATGCAGTAGTGATCTTTTTCTGTGGAAGTTGACTCAGATTGGGTGAAGTAGGATGTGATTTGTTGAAATGAGTCTCTGCCGTAGAAGTCGTCGGCGTTGATGACTGCGAAGTGTGAGTCGATGGAGTTTCTAGCAGCTAGGATGGCGTGTGTGGTTCCCCATGGCTTGGTTCTGCCTTCTGGAAGGGAGTATCCTTCTGGTAGGTCATGGAGGTCTTGGTAGCAGTAGTCTACTTCGATTTTCTCAGCGAACTTGCTGCCCATTTGAGCTTTGAAGTCATCTGCGAAGTCTTTTCTGATGATGAATACTACTCGTTTAAATCCTGCGCGGATGGCGTCGTAGACTGAGTAGTCGAGGACGCTTTCGCCATTTGGTCCCATAGGGTCCATTTGTTTGAGTCCGCCGTATCGGCTGCCCATGCCTGCTGCGAGTACGAGTAGTGTAGGTTTCATGAAATTAGTGATTGTGAGGTGTTGGTCGAATCTTGGGAGAGGTTATGCTTTATAGTGAGGTGTTTATGCAATGATAAATTGTTATGGGAGGTTATTTAAATGTATTGATTTTTAATCGTATCGGAAAATGTTTGCGGTGGGTAGAGATAAAGTATTAGTCTGATATCAGCTTTCCACCAGACCGAATACTTGATTATGCATGAGGGAATGAGAGGGAAGACAATGATACAACTATGGATCTAACAAAAGAACATGCACGCAAGGTCTATCAGGCGATGGTCAGGTCTAGATTATTGGAGGCGAAGTTTAGTTCTCTTTATAAGGCAGGGCAGATTGTGGGTGGAGTGTATTTGGGGAAGGGGCAGGAGGCTGTTAGTGCTTCTATTGGTGCTAGGCTTGTTCCTGGGAAAGATTTATTTGCTCCGTTGATCCGAGATCAGGCGGGGAGGACGGCTTTTGGTGAGGATATGCTGGATGCTACGAGGACTTATCTGGGATCTGCTAAGGGGCCGATGAAGGCACGTGATGGAAATATTCACCGAGGGAGACCTGGTGACGGTGTGGTGGCGATGATTAGTCATTTAGGGACTTCGATCTCAGTGCTGGGTGGGATGTTGAAGGCTAGGGAGATTCAGGGGAAACTTGAAGGTTGTGTGGGGGCGACTTGTATTGGTGATGGCGCGACTTCTACGGGGGCATTTCATGAGGGTCTTAATTATGTGGCGGTGGAGAAACTGCCAGTTGTTGTTGTGGTGGCTGATAACCAGTTTGCCTACTCGACACCGAATAGTAAGCAGTATGCTTGTAAGGATTTGATCGATAGGGCGAAGGGCTATGGAGTGGCTGGGCATTCAGTGGACGGGACAGATATGTTAGCGTGTGCGGCAGTGATCGGTCAAGCGGTGGATTCTGCGCGTAATGGTGAGGGGCCGCAGATGGTGGTGGCTAAGCTTTTGCGTTTAAGCGGTCATGGTGAGCATGATGATGGTTCTTATATTCCCGAGGAGATTCGATCTAGTCATTATGGGAGAGATTGTATGGAGGTGGGAAAGCAGCAGTTGATAGAGTTGGGGTGGCTGACAGAGGCTGAGCTAGGTGAATGGGAGGCGGCTGCTAGGGAGGAGGTGCAGTTGGCAGTGACTACTGCGCAGAGGGAAGACGGGCCAGATCCTTATCAGGAAGATTGGTGTGCGCTGGCGGGTGGGAGTTATCGAGATTGGTAGTCTGTTGGTGTGAGAAGAATTATTTAAGTGTGATAGAAAAATTTATATGCCAGTAACCTACATAGATGCGATCAGAGATGCCCAGTATAAGGCATTAGAGACCGATGAGAGAGTGTTCTTATACGGACAGGATATTGGGAAGTTTGGTGGAGCGTTTAAGGCTACCAAGGGACTGCAAGAGAGGTGGCCTGAGCGGGTGATGGATGCGCCGATTAGTGAGGATGCGATGGTGGGGATGGCTATTGGTGCCGCTATTGAGGGAATGCGGCCGGTTGTGGAGATGCAGTTTGCGGATTTTTCATCGGTAGGGTTTAACCAGATAGTGAATAATGCGGCGACGCATTATTACCGTACTGGAGTGCCTATTCCTATTACGGTGCGGATGCCGTCTGGGGGGACTCCGGGTTCTGGGCCGTTTCATAGTCAGAGTATTGAGACGATTTATAGTCATTATCCGGGGTGTATTGTTTTAACGCCGGCTACGGTTTCCGATGCTTATCATATGCTGTTAGAGGGGATAGCGCTGGATGATCCAGTCATTTTCTGTGAGCATAAATTTCTGTATCGCTGGCTGAAGAGTGAGAATTATGAGGGTGATGGCTTGCCTATTGGTAAGGCGAGGATTACGCGTGCTGGTAAGCATGCGACGGTTGTGGCTTATAGTGCGATGGTGCATGAGGCAGTGCGCGCTGCTGAGATGCTGGAGTCTGAGGGATGGGAGATAGAGGTGGTGGATCTGCGGTCTGTGAAGCCTTTAGATACTGATACTGTGATTGCTTCTGTGGCGCGGACGGGTAGACTTTTAGCGGTAGGTGAGGCTTTCCCTTGGGGTGGTGTCACTGCTGAGATTGTGGCTCGGGTGGTGAAAGAAGCATTTCATTTGTTAGATGCTCCACCGATGCGTCTGAACGCTAAAGATACACCTATTCCTTATCATCCGAAGTTGTGGGCTGAACATCGGCCGACTCCTGAATCTATTTCTCACGCTCTTAAGCAGCTTCTCGCTTACTAATTTTTTACTCAATCATCACCTAACAAGATCATGCCAAGAATACCAATCGTCATGCCGCAGCTCGGTGAATCTATCGCTGAGGCTACTATTATCCGTTTCAATGTAGCCGTGGGAGATACGGTGGAGGTGGATCAGGAAATCATCGAAGTAGAGACTAATAAAGCGACGATGGGGATTACGACGCTTTGTGGTGGGGTGGTGCAGGAGATCTTAGCTGAGGAGGGTGTTAGTTATGCAGTGGGGAGTGTTTTGGGAACTGTGGAGGCTACTGAGGAAGAGATAGAGCGCACGGGTGTGTCTACGGTGCAAGAGGGTGTGAGTGATGCTGTGGAGGAGCAAGGTAGACAGGGCGAAGAGGAGGCTAATTTACATTTTAAGACAGAGGACGGAGGTTATTTTGAGCCTAAGAATGTGTCACCGACGGTGCAGGGGTTACCGGTTCCTGCTGGTAAGGCTGGGGCGCATTATATCTCGCCGAGGATGCGTGCGAGGATGAATGAGCTGGGGTTGAGAGCGGCGGATATTTCAGCGATTGCTGGTAGTGGTGGTGGTGGGCGTGTGACGGTGGAGGATTTAGAAGGATTTTTAGAGTATATTAGTGAGTGGCCGGCTTCGCCTGCGTCACCGATGCGGTTGGCTGTGGCGGATGCGATGCGTCGGTCATGGACACGTCCGTTGGCGACTGTGGGCCATCCTGTGGTGATGGATAAGTTGTTGGATCATCGTAGGGCACAGAGTCCTAAGCCTGGTCTTACTTTGTATGTG
>JALZVD010000221.1 GCA_023300205.1 Akkermansiaceae bacterium
AGAACAACACTTCTCCCCAGATAAAATCAACATCGCTAATATTGGCAACATCGTCCGCCAAATGCATATTCACCTTATCGGCAGATCAGAAACTGATCCAGCATGGCCGGAAGTAGTCTGGGGACATCCAGAAAAAATCCCCTACTCAGAGAAACAAGTAGAGGAAATCAAAATTGCCTTTAATCTATTGATCTCTGATAACTAAATCCCAAGCTCTATACGGAAATCAGCACGAAGCTCTCTTCCCTCAATAGAACCATAAAGCACTGCATTCGGATCTAATTCTGAGCCATCCCATCCTTTAGAATAAGAAAATAAATTCTTTGGGAAATACTCCGTATACCCCTCTCGTTCCTCATCAGTCAACCTTCCCCAAACAGCAAAATTCACAGTCCTTGCTACCTTCATCATCATCTTAAGCGTCAGTCTTCTACCATTCCGGGCTCGGACTATCTGCTTATGAGTAAGCTGCTGAGGAGAAGCCTCCACCACATCATGGTTATCAAGTTGCCACCCACTTAGAATAGCATCTAATGGCTGTATTCCTAGATCTCTCTCTTCAGTATTACTCATAGATTTGGTTACTTAGCCCCCTGTCTTAGGAGTGCGCTTCTTAGCTTTTTTCTCTGGAAGCTGACCAGGAACCTTCTTTTTAGCTGCCGGAGTTTTACCAGCCGCAGCATCTCTCTGATTCTGAGCTTCCTCTAGCTTCTCAGCCATCCGTTCCATAAATCCTTTCTTACGTGGCTTTCCATCATCCACCACTGTAGTCTCACCTTTAGCAGACTTCTTAGCCAGCTCAGGCTCAGGCATGCGCTGGGTAAGCCACGTCTGCCCAATAGACACAATGTTCTGAGTAGTCCAATAGAGTGCCAGTGCTGAAGCATAGTTATAACAAAAGAAGAAAAACATCAACGGCATCAACATAAAGATTCTACGCTGTAGCTTATCTCCAGTCTGAGGAGTCATTCTCATCTGCAGAACCATCGTCACCGCCATCAGAATAGGCAGCAAATTAATCGGCAATCCAAATAAATCAGTAAGATGATCAGGCTGCGAAAGATCATCCACCCACATGAACGGCTGGCCTCTTAACTCCACCGCCGCATTGATCATATTGAAAACACCAAAGAAAATTGGGATCTGCACCAGCATCGGCAAACAACCGCCCATTGGGTTCACCCCATACTCACGATACAGCTTCATCGTCTCCTGATTCAGCTTCTGTGGATTATCCTTATGCTTCTCACGCAGCTCCTTCATGATTGGCTGCAACTTGCCCATGCGCTTCATCGTGCGTGTCGACTTATTGTGTAGCGGCCAGATAATAATACGGATGAAAATAGTCAGTAGAACAATCGCTATCCCCCAGCTCCAAGCCGCATCTTCAGGAAACCAATTGTGAATACCGTTTAACGCCTTATTCATCTTATCAGAAATCCAACCAAAGGCAGAAAACATACTAAAATTCATAATATCATCACTATTCTCACTCAGCGCTGACATCTGTCTGTTCTGCTTCGCACCCACAAAGACATCATAAGAAACAGAAGCCGTCTCTCCACCACCCATCATCTTACTAGGAAGATCTAATCCAGTATTATAGATCCAGCGTTTACCTGTCTTATTTCCATCATTGATTGAAATCTCCTCTCCAGATGCCCACAAGCTATCGCTCTTAGCATCAGAATTAGGGAAGATTGCAGTTCCAAAAAACTGACTATTCACACCAAAATACTCCAAATTCTCCGTCTTCACAGCATCTACTGCCTTAGCCTCGGAAAACATACCACCAGTGAAATTACCGTGATCTTCATTCTCATAATCACCATCTTCATAATAGAACCAACCCGCTAAGTTCACCTGCTCTTTCACAAAGACCGGCGCAGCCGTCCCTGAAGTGATCGAATACTGGCTCATCTCAAATGTCTTCCCCTCTTTTGTCTTAAATAAAATAGTCAGCTTTAACTTAGGTGCCTTATCAGCGGTTCCATTCTCAAGAGTCCATGACTTAGTCACCGTAACACCATCCTCAAGTTCACCTACGTACTTGACTGAATTATTCGTTTCATCAAACCGCTTATAATAAGTCTTCTCAATATCTTTATAGCTCTTAGCCAAGGCACCAATAACCGTTGCACCATATTCATTAAGCGTAATATTCTCACCCTTATTGAAAACCTTCTTCTCATTCAGCATCTCAGCAGTCTTGATTCCTCCCCCAATATTTGAAAATGTGAACTTCGTCACCTTCTCCCCATCAGTCAGCGCATAAAGCTCATAAGGATCATCCGCCATAACAGTCTCAGCCACTTCAGCACTATCCGCTCCAGTCACTGGATCTGTAGTATCAGCAACACCAGACACATCAGCCCCTCCTTCAACTTGCTCCACCCTACCTTTATCCTCTGTCGCTCTTTTAGCTTCAGCATCCTTCATTGTCATGAAGTTCAGCACTAACGCTATGCTACAGCAAATGAGTATTATCCAGCCTTTACGATCCATAATATAATATAAGTTTGTGTGTGAAAATCTTGGTTATTTATTCAAAGTCTTTTTCTCAGGAACAGGATCATCACCTTCTCCGCCCCATGGATGACAGCGGCATATGCGCCACATCCCAAATAGCATCCCTCGTATCGCTCCATGACTCTCCACTGCCTCTAGACAATAGTGAGAACATGTTGGTGTAAACCTACAACCTGCATAAGGACCACCAATAAAATGTAAAATAGGATTGATCACCTTCTGATAGAGAATAATCATCCTCTTAATCACCCATTTTGGAAAATTGACCGGATTCATAATAGATAATTAACTCTCTTCAGGCTTCATAATTCCTAGCTTCCTAGCCTGCTTCAGCCAGTCTTTTTCCAGCTCCTCATAGCTCGCTTCGATGGCACGCCAGCGAGCTATCGTTACAATATAATACTGATAGTCAATCTGCTCCCCATGTTTTTGCATGATCGCTCTAAACCTCCTGCGTAGCAAATTGCGCTGATAAGCTTTCCCTACTTTCTTAGTCGTGATAAACCCCGTTCTAAAATGATCCAGATCATCCTGATGCAGAACACTAAGAACTAAATAGCGCCCAGGTCGGGACTTCCCTAATTCCCTGCAACGAGCAAACTCTGCTCGCTGACTCATTGAGAATTTTCTAGGAAGCCGCATAGGGCGCAATGGAATAGTCACAAGGTTGTCTAATAAAAAACAGCCAACCTCAGAAAATAACTCAGAGTGAAAATCATGAGAAACTCACTCTGAGATAGAAAGCCACTTAGGTATGCTGCTTAGTATGGCGCTTGAAGTGAATCTCTGCACCCTTAGGCAAGAGACGCTTGCGGCCTTTTTGACGACGGCGACGTAAACAATCGCGCCCTGCTTTAGTAGCCATGCGAGCACGGAATCCGTGTTGGCGTTTACGAACGCGCTTAGATGGTTGGTAAGTTCTTTTACTCATGATGAAATCCTGTTAATGTTTCCCTTATATCACCACATTCACTTTGAATATGGCGTGGGGCGCAAAAACTAGGGAATTTTCCCCACTTGTCAATCCATCATTGCGATTTCCCCTCTTTTTTTCTGCAAGAAACAATCAACTCACTAGTTAGCAGTGCTTAACATTTAAATAAATCTTATTATTTCCCTCGAATCCTGAAAATAACGTTCGCCATTTTAATTAATACATGTTAATTGTCAGGTTCTCCTATGAACCGTCGCACTAAAAAAATCATTATGAACATTATCAAAGCATTTCATACAGTCATCTTACTATTAGGACTTAGCAGCTGTGGATCCAGTGGGAAAACGGTCGAAGCTAATAAAACAAGCGGCTTCCAGCAAAACCACGGACCATTTGACTCTAATGGCAATTATGTGGAAAGCTGGGCAGACAGTGCACCCAAAAGGAAATATGTTTGGAAGAAATCCACCTCTAAAAAACCAACCATCCCCCCTAAAAAAACAACCTCTTCCTCATCCACATACAAACCTAAGAAAACAACCTCTTCATCGTCTTATAAGCCTAAAAAGACTTACACCCCAGCTCCTGCAGTAAAGAAACCATATACCCCAAAAAAGACCTACACCCCAACTCCTACCGTAAAGAAACCAACCCCAAAAAAAATCACACCTAAGGCAAAGCCTCCCATCATACACACAGTAAGAAAGGGAGACACTCTCTACGGCATAGCCCGCGCATATGCAGCCTCTGTTTCAGACATCCAGCAAGTCAACGGAATTACTAATAACTCCATATCCATTGGAACTCAGCTCATCATACCACGGAAATAACACCCAGCTCTATGCGCTTCCAAATTAGCGATAAACCACTAGATCCAGCTAATCTCCGAGAGCTGCTCCATTCCCCTTCCTGCGGAGGCTACTGCAGCTTCGAAGGATGGGTGAGAAATCATCACGAAGGGAAAGCGGTATCCTCACTAGAATACTCAAGCTACCCAGAGCTTGCCACCAAAGAAGGAAACCGCATCATTCATACAGCAATAGAACGTTTTGACATTCAGGATATCCGATGTCAACATCGTGTAGGTCACTTAGCCATAGGAGATATGGCCGTCTACGTTGGTGTATCTGCCGCACATCGTGACGCCGCCTTCCTAGCCTGTCGCTACGTGATCGATGAAATTAAAAAAACCGTCCCTATCTGGAAAAAAGAACACTACACTGACAACACCACTGCCTGGCCAAAATGCCACGGCTGCTCAGACCATCATTAAGCCGTTCAAAAACCATTCGCAGAATCAACAGCTTTTACTGAACCGATAAACTCCCAGAAAACGCATCATGAAAAAACCATTCATCATCACATCGTTTACTACACTTAAAACGCTTGCATCCTTTGTCGGCCTGCTCTCCTTTCTAACTTTAATTTCATGCCAGAACTCACATTCAGCAAAAGCAAGTATCACCCCTCTAGCCCCTGAATGGCTAGAAACAGTAGACCAAGAAGTCCAAAAGCTTGGCTCCTTTAACTGGATCATCGTCGCTGAACCCTCCTTCCCAGCTCTCTCTAGAAGCGGAGTCACCACCATTACCACTCCAGTCACCACCACAGAGGCTCTTAATGGTGTCCTACAGTCTATCGATGCCCACAGCCACGTCCGCCCACGCATCCATCTCAGCAGAGAAGCAGATGCCGTCACAGAGCAAGACACACCAGGAATCAATGACTACCGCTCTCAACTCAAAAAAATACTAGACGAGCGCGAGACTCTCACCCTCACCAATAATGCCCTCAACCTCCTCATCACAGACGCACGGAAAAACTATCGTATCCTTGTCATCAAAACCTCCACCAGCCTCCCCTACACATCCATATTTTTAGAACTAGAAAGCGGATATTGGGACGGTGTATCGGAAACTGCTTTACGAAAGCGCATGAGACGCTAAAGGTTCCCACATGGCAGCTCCAAAGAAAAAAGACCCCGTTCTCACCAAAGAACGTGAAGAAGCATGGGTAGGCGATGCCGTCCTAGCCCTCTATGTCCGCGAATGGATTCTCAAAGAAAAGGGCGAAATGGACGGCGAAATGTTCGTCCGCTTCACCTCCAATGAATTCCTCAAAAGCAAAGGAAACCCAACCTCCGTAGAAGCCGAAATCGGCAGAGTTTATCAAGAAAACGGCCTCCAAGCTGGTTTCGACTGGATCGCAGAACACCTCTACCCACTCTTCCTAATCAAAGAGAAAAACTACCAGCGTATCCTCGCCACTCAAGTCCCGCGCAAACAACGTAAAAGCCAGAAAAAACTATAAGCTCTCTAACATCCCCCTAATATCATTTTTATTAAACCTTAGACTCGACATTTATCCCGTTTTCTAAGACACCCACCACCCTACGCACTAATAAGCAAATATTTCCACACACTACTATCATGAGAACACACCACTGTAACGAGCTCCAACAGTCACACATAGGCAACACCGTCACCCTTATCGGATGGGTGAACTCTAACCGTGACCACGGTGGCGTAGCATTCATCGACCTCCGTGACCGTGAAGGCCTCACACAATGTGTCTTCCGCCCAGAAACCAACACTCAAATCGCTGAACTCGCTAAAACACTCCGCCATGAAGACGTCATCCAGATCACAGGAACCGTCGAAGAGCGTCCAGAGATCGAAGGGAAATCCACAACCAACTCAGAAATCGCCACTGGCGCCATCGAAGTCTCAGCCACAGAACTCACCATCGTCAACAAATCAGAAGTTCTCCCCTTCCAGCTTGATAAAGACATCAGCAACGAGGACATGCGCCTCAAATACCGCTATCTAGACCTTCGCCGCCCAGTCATGGCGCGTAACATGAAGCTCCGTCACCGCATCACCAAGACCACTCGTGATGTCCTAGACGAAGACGGCTTCCTAGAGATCGAAACCCCCATCCTCTCCAAATCCACACCAGAAGGAGCTCGTGACTTCCTCGTGCCATCTCGCATGCACCCAGGAAACTTCTACGCACTCCCGCAAGCTCCTCAACAATACAAACAGCTACTCATGTGTGGAGGTATCGAGAAATACTTCCAGATCGCACGCTGCTTCCGTGATGAAGACCTCCGCGCTGACCGTCAGCCAGAATTCACGCAGATCGATATCGAAGCATCATTCGTCAATGAAGATCACATCATCGGACTCATCGAAAAACTCCTCAGCAGAATTTTCAAAGAATCCATCAATGCAGATACTCCAGCATCATTTGACCGTATCACCTACAACGATGCACTCAATACCTTCGGATCAGACAAGCCAGACCGTCGCTTCGGAATGCACCTCACTGACCTAGGCGCAGTCTTCGCAAACTCTGAGTTCAAAGTCTTCTCTGGAGCACTCAAAGCAGGCGGATGCATCAAAGCAATCAACGCCAAAGGATTCAGCAACGCATCCACCGGCCAGATCGACAAACTCACCAAGCTCGCCATCGAAGCAGGAGCACGCGGACTAGCCTACATCCAAGCACGCGGACCAGAACCTAAAGACTGGCGCTCACCCATCAC
>JALZVD010000222.1 GCA_023300205.1 Akkermansiaceae bacterium
GGGAAATTATTAAATAATGAAAAATTAATCCCTACTGGATTTTCAGCTACTATACCGTACGAGAAAATACCAAAAGGAGTCGGAAGTATTAAATTTAAATTAACTACAACAGACGGTAAATCTTACTACAATCCTGAAGTAAATTTAAAACTAAAATACACAAAAAATTAAATGATAATTTGAAGATTAAGTTTTGAAGCACTAAGTTGTTTCGTAACCTAGTTCTTTAAACTTGTGGTCAAAGTTTTTAAATATCTTAATTAATCTATCGTTCGCTTCTCCCTTCCAACGAGAAGTAGAATTCTTATCCTTTTGTGTAATATGTAACGCTGTATCTTTACTATCTTTTCTAAACGAATGTAACATCAACTCTACTGCTGTTGGACTTGAATCTAGATTTGCCTCTTTAGCAACTTTAGCGAGAGTCGCTTCAGGATTTTCCATTAGAGCATTATAATGTACTTCAGAGAAAGCAATCTTCTTATTCTTAAATAGAGCTCTAGAAGACAGAAAAAAATTAGAATACATGTTCACTAGTTCTGCATCGGTAAAATTAGCAGCACCGAATCCATTAAGCATCCTTTTAGCATTAAATGCCTTTACAGAAAGTAGTATATCTCTTGGATCTCTAATAAGTAAAATTGGATATAACGGCCATCCCCAGCTATGCATTCTATGCAAAGTGGATAGCCCTTTCGCTTTTTCAAGGTAAGTAATTGACTTTGGTTTATTTTGAGTTTCTTTAATAAAACTGTAATAATCATCAACCAAGTCAATTACTCTCTTTCCTCTTATAGTAGACTTTTTTGATTGCCACCAATCTTTAGACAATTCATCATCTCTTAAAAATAATCTGAAATTCGCTTTAGTCTTAGAATCAATAGAAAGATTCATATAATCATCCGATTTACCATTTTCTGCCCACAGAAACAAATGCTGACTGGCTCTTGTTTCAAAAGGAAAAACATCTCTACAAACAATGCTAGGATTTGCGCTTAAACACTGAGCCAAAATTGTTGTGCCTGATCTACCTGTCGAAAGTATATACGAAGAAAATTTAAATTGTCTCATTCACTTAATTTTTGTAAACTAATCCTTAATTATTGCAAAGGATTAAATTTTATAATCAGGATTATAGAACATTATATATTGTAACATTTCTAGCTCCATAATGTAATTACTAAAATACATTTTACCGTAGATTATCATTACTTGAACAGCGCAGTCAAAATATTAAAATTTCATAAAAAGGTATAAAATCCCATTAAATTCTATAGGAGGAAATTTCTTTATCTTTTTTGTGCTATAATTACATCTTGTCCTCCAGCTCTAATATTTTCTGTTCTTCCAGACCAAGGTCCGTAACGTACATCAAGAATATCAAGGTCATATTTATCATGGACTTCCCTAATTTTATTTTCGTAAAGAGCAATTTGTGCTTCAGGGTTAGCCAAATCTCTAACCATCCCTCCTTTAACTTTAAAAGGTAATTTATGACGTGTATTTTTAGCATTTAGTTCATCTAACAGCCCTAATGCGATATCATCGAGAACAAGGTAAGTATTCCACATTTTAGCGCCTGGCTTCATTACTCGAGACATTTGCTTTATGTAGTTTTCAAAATCATCAAAAACAAGATGGGTAAATAAAGAAGTTGACCAAATGTAGTCGAATGTTTTGTCTTCAAAAGGGAATACGTAATCACTAGCCTTTGTTTTAGCACCTACATTATAATAATTTGAAAACAAGTCTGCAAAAACAAAACTAAAATTAGATATATCCTTGTAAGCAGTGTTACACCAATCAATAGAACTTTTAGTTGTATCTAATCCAAAATACTCTCCTTCTTTTAAATAATTAACTAATGGTCTTGCTAAACGTCCTAATCCGCATCCAACATCCAATACGGTATGATTACTTTTAATCAAATCCATATTGATCATATTTGTTGTAATTCCTCTACCAATTCTATCAAAATCACTTACAACTTTTTGATAGTCAGCGATTCCAATTCCATTTCCAACTATTAAATCTTGTGGTGGTATTAAATCTAATTTTAATTCTTCCATATCATTACATTTTTTTATTCGTTATTAATTTTTTATTTTTTAACAATTATACAGCTATTTCCCATCCAGGAAATCATTTTTACTTGATCAGCTAGCCTCAAATCCAATTCAGTTAAATTATAAATACTAGATATTCTATCATTAGACTGTTCAATTCCACAGCATCTTCTGGAAATAGCTAGAAAATACTCCACCGGATCTTTTTGATCCATTCCCATACTATAAAAATCACGCATCTTTCCGAATGAAGTACATAAATCTTCACAAATGAATATTCCCCCACTTTCTAGAGAATTGAATAAATTTCTAAAAGCTAGAATTTGATGTAACCAAAAATGAGAACCATCATCTATAATGAAATCCCATTTCTTTTCAGCTAATCTAGTTAAGAAACCAATATTTCCTAAATCTCCTACATGTACTTCCATCCCTTCCGAACCTAATTTTAAGGCAGAAGGTTTTATATCAGCTACATGGATCTCTGAGGTAGAATGAAAGTATTGCTTCCACATTCTACACGAAGCACCTATATTGGGATCAGGACCTGCTCCTAATTCTAGCATCTTGAAGTTTTCTACATCTTTAAAATATTGTAGAAAAAGTTCGTACTTATCAAGTAGCGTAATATTCTTTACTCTCTGATTATCAAGACCAACCCAAGAACTAGATTTATTAGTGTTAAATTGAACACCTAGAATATCAAGCTCTTTAAACTTATTAAAAAATGGCATACTGAATAATTTTACTAATGAGATTAATAATTAAATTTTAGATATTTTTCAATTTCTCCTGCGCAAAAGAAACTATATTAAAATTATCATGTGGAATTTTAACCAAGAATCTTTCAACTGTTTGATAAATAACATAATCAGGTTTAACTTTATTGATGTATTCATAGTCCAAATTACTATTCCATATAAAATGTAATTCGTTAACTGTTTCTGCTAACATACCTGTTAATAAATGAGGTCGATACTCCGAGAAAGAATCTCCAAACAAAACTATCTTCAAGCTATTTGTTGCCTTTTCATTCTTATAAACTACATGAGATCCCACATGTAGCCCAATTTCATTTACTAAATTATTTTCCTCTTTGTACTCTACAATCTTATTAGCAAAAATACGATTACTATTTTCAATCATACTACTATAAAATCTTACATTTTCTTTCATAGGAGGAGACAATTTATGTCCCAAATCCATCACTATTTCTGCTTCCTTGTATTCTCTATTATGTAATAAATTTAAAGGTTTGAGTTTTAGCTTTTGACAAATCAACTGATAACAGAAAAAACAACCGAAAGGCGTCCAATGAGAATCAGTCTTCCAAAATAAATTAATATCATTTTTAAATTTCCTGTAATTTGCTAGCAAATCAAGGTAATATTCTTCTTGATTTAGCGTCTTACTAATCCTATCTATCAGGGAAAATTCATTCTCTATTTTGTAATTGATATGGTTATGATACACAGATAGTTTATTTGGGACCAACAAACTAATATAGTTAGCGCCTATTTGCTTTAGCTTATCATAACGAATATCTTGTGATTGCTTGAAAGCATTTATATGAGAATTAGGAACTGCATATTCTTTTAAATATTGATCAATAACTTTATTAGATCCTCCTACAAGAAAATGCCACCCCGTTTCACCTTTTAAGATCTCTTGATTTCTTATTTGCTCCGTTGTTAATTCTTGAAGTTCCACAACCGGTTTAATATTTAAAGTTGTTAAGAGCGTTTTATAGGAAGGATTCAAAAAAGATTCTAATTTTGCAAAAGTATCCTTTGTAACCTTCAGTTTTTCTGGCTTATGTGAGTACCTAACTTTTTTAAATAAATCTAACTGTATTGGCTCCAATTCTATAAAATCAAACAATTTATTCATAGTCTCAATTGGAGACTTTTTAAGATCATCATTTAGTAGTACTAAGATATTTTTAGAGCCAAGGACGTTTTTATATATCTGATAAGGGTAGTAGTAATTACTCCCTTCTATAACTTGATTCAAGTACCATTCCTTTTCATTTGTAGGAGTTAAAACACGTTTGAAATCTTGTTCGAAGAATTCATTCACATCCATATCAACAAGTGATTCTACCTTATTGATCAATTGCAAATGATTGAAGTGAGAGATAGCTCTTTGAACTGGATCCCTTAAAATAATTACAATTTTGGCATTTGGATAATCATTTTTAATTAATTCAGGGATTTGCGTCGTCCTCAAAGATGTAAAATACGTTGGACTAGCATCTATAGTATAGGTGCTATCGTTTTCAGGAAATTGCTCATCATACCATTTTTTCCCAAAATGATGGTACATGGAATAATAGTGAATTTCCTTAGTTAATCCAGACGTAACTTCTGGGTGCTTGCACAAATTTTCATGCAGCACAGTAGTACCTCCTTTCATAACTCCAACAATAAATATTCTATTTTTCATCAGAGTGCGTTACTGTAAAAACGTGTTGAGAAAATAATTTAATACTGTTTGTTTCATTCAATAATTTAAGCCCATATTTGCTTAATTCCTTTTCCAAATATGCTCTAGGAATATAAGTCTCACCAAAAAAGCTATCTTTCAGTTCATCAGATCCATTTGCACTTGGATAGAAAATAAATTCTCCATTATCGTATCTTTTTTTCACTTGTTCTAAATCACCCATTTTTTCCAGAAAGTGGGGCCATTGATCTTTAGGGTTATTCTTTTTAACAGTAGATAAGTAATTCAAAAATGGATACCCTCTAGAAGAAAATATAAGTTTCCCATTAGGGGCTAAAATAGATTTAAAGTAATGCATCCAAGCACTGAAATGAGACTCATGCAAATGAGAAAAAACAGATAAAGCATATATTACATCCATTCCTTTTAAATCCACTGGTACAGGAGGCAATTCATTACACTTGATTATATTACCTTTGAAATTAGTTTCCTTCATGAAGTCTACAGCCGCTTTCATAACATCCATAGCGTATAGGTTCTTTTCATTCGTATCCCGTAAAAAAAAGCGAATCACCCTACCCCATCCTGCACCGAAATCCAAAACTTTTGGATTGTTTAATTCCGATATATTTGCTTCGTTGCAAACATATTGATAGAAATTAAATGCTTGATCTAAATTATCTTGACCTTTCCTTCCAGTATATCTAATCTGATATTTTTCATCAATTATAGAAGGAATATTGATGCCTTGAAATTTAAAATTATAGGAGCTTGGGTTTGATATAACATCTTTCCAAGTTTCTAAGTTTACGTCGATTTCCATGATACTAATATTTATTATAAAAATTTTCTTTTAATTCAATAGTTTTTGAATCTAAATATTTGCTTATATGTTTTAAACCTTGCAAATATTCATTTGATAATTAATCAAACATTATTAAAATACTTTTCAAGAACTTTAAGTTCACTTTCTCTTTTATCGTTTATTGATTTCGATATCTCAATTTTAGAATCAATATAATCATGTATTCTAATAATTTCATGAAGATGATTGTGTCGATTGGTTGTACTCTCATCGTGTCGTCGATGTATATTTAAAGATTTAGCAGAATACCCTATATTTGTCTTCTCCAACATTTTTACATAGAAAAACCAATCTCCAGAAACTTTAAAATTAGATTTAGCAAATTCAATGTTCTCCAATATGGTTTCCTTTAAGATCTCAGTTCTAAATAACACTGAACTAACATTAAGAATTGTGTTACGAATAGACATGGCCTCCTTAATCTCTAATGCTCCTTCCTTGATATAGTCTTGTTTCCATTTATTCTTATCTAACTGATCAGTATAATAATGATAATCGCTAGCTATTAATTTACCTTCTGCATTTATTTGTTTAGATTGACAATATGCCATGCCCACCTCTTTGTCATCAAAAAACTCGACTAATGTTTCTAAAAAATTTGGTTCCGCTGAATCATCAGCTTCTGCAATCCATACATACTCTGCTTTAGTCAAGTTGACTCCTTTCTTCCATTGTGAAAATACAGATCCAGAATTCACATCATTTGTTACTAATTTAATTTTCCTTCTATATTTGTCAGATAGCGACTGAATAACCTCTAAACTATTATCACTTGATTTATCATCTAATACGATAACTTCAAAAACAGGGTATGTTTGATTCCAAATAGATACTAAACGTTCCTCTAATTCATTCGCATAATTATAATTCGGCACAACAACACTTATTTTCTTTATTGTGGAGCTGAATGAAGTGAGATTAAAACAATAATTATCAAACTGATAATCTCGGAGTGCGATTGCTACACTTTTTTGAGCGATACTATGATAAAATAATTCATCATCGATAAGTTTCTCAATCTTACTTTTCATATCCGCAAGGTCAAGATATTTAGCTAATTGAAGTATTTC
>JALZVD010000223.1 GCA_023300205.1 Akkermansiaceae bacterium
GCATAGCCACCGCGGACGGAGAGGGCGAACTTTGACTGTAGGTTGGTGTTGTAGTTAGAGAAAAACTGCGGATATAGGCGCCGACCGTGGTTGGCTACTGCGCCTTGTTATGCAATTTTTTTTGAGGGATCTGTTTTGATTTGATCGTATATCGAATATCCATTGATATTTCGCTCTTTTGGTTAACTATAATGTTGTCACCTTCAATAGTTATTGTTGAGTTACCCAATTTAGTTGGAAGAGCAGTAAAAGGTATGATGCGTCCTAATTGGCTAACGTAAAAAAATGTTACCTGTGTAGTCTGTCTCCCAGACGTGAAAGATCTGTTTGAGTAATAAACTTTACGATCTTCAACCATGATTTCCTTTACATAGCCACCTCCAAAAGCTGATTTCATAGCCCACTCCTGTAATTGTAATTCACTCATAAAACCGTATTCAGGTGGATCCTTCGAAATTTTATCAGCATTGGCGAATGATATAGAAAGTGTTAATGCCATTATTATTGTTTTCATGATTAGGAGCATAGCGCAAAGGCTAAAATGTTGTGTTAAGAGCTTCTTGTATATTTACTGATATAAAGGCGTCTATTTTTAGCATAACGTCAAAGCTCTGGTATCCGCTACCGAGAGCGAACTTTGACGAAGGGGTTAAAGGTTAAAATCGTCATTAAACTAAACTACTCAACGGGTAGTGGATTACCAGCAGCATCTTGTTCTACATTGGTTGGTATCCAATCACCGCGTCGCCACTCACCCTTCTCCTGCTCTCGCTTTACAACGGTCAGCTTAGTAGGGGTGATATCAAGATAAATGCGATGCAGCAGTGGGTCGTTCCCAGTAAAGGTGGGAAGTGGAGATAAGAAAATGCTGTAAATCAAATGTCCTTCTTCATTCCAACCAACTACCGTATCTCTTCCCCGGGGGCGAAGATGCTTAACGTCTGGAACTGGAAATCCAGTCAACTTCTCGTAGTCAGTTGGTAGTGATGGTGCAGATACGAACTTCCCTTTCTGATTTAGGACGTAGATTACGCATGATGAGTAAAATCTATCGTCTATGGTGATGCCAAAAGCCTTCCCGTCATGTCGCCAATCAACACGCACATGCTCTCGGATTGGTCGTGCGTCACTGCCTGGTGAACCGAAATATGCGACTGAGGCTAGAACCTTTCCCGTGTCCTTTTGGGTAATTTCGATTTGGGGGAAGCTGTCCTCCTTCCATTCCGGCGAGATCATCGGATCGCGATCAATATCCATCACTGCATGAATCTTTCCGTCGGGTGAAAGCGATTTAGGTATCTCAGGGACGTCTGCACATGCCAAGTTGACTAAGAACAACGTTATGATGATTACGCATTTCATTTTTAGTAGAACAGTATTTATTCGTAGGACGAATTCCCACAGAGGAGAGGATATATTGATCTCATCGCGCTGTAAATTAATAATTCAACCCGCTTACTTATAGCACCTTAAATCTTTCCGCTTCAAATTATTTAATTTCTAGATGCGGCTGATTTTCGTGAAGCACGATCTACTTGTTAGTAATGGCATCGTTTGATTGAATAATTAGATCATTTAATATTCCAGAAAAACGAAAGAAAGGTTTTTTAGTGTTCAAAAAAACAACTTCATGATGTGGTTGTTCAGATGAACTCGAATCAACAAAAACGAAAGATGAAACGGATTTGCTGGAGAAAGGATCTCGAGTCTTCGCGATCCGTTGGAAGTTTTCATCAGGGTGGTTTCGCTATGCTCTTGGAGTGGTTTGAGAACTTTCGCCTTAGAATGGGGCTAGAGGCTGGGCGAGAGGCAGCGAAGACTTTTTGGAAAATAGAGGTCTTGGGGAAGGAGGTCACCAGAGAAGATTGGCAGCTTGAGCAGTGGGGAGAGGCAATTCACTGGTATCTTGAGTGGCTGGGGAATTGTGTCGCTCAGGGTGCTGATCACCGCAGTCTGCCGGAGCGGATGCGGACTTATTCTGAGGCAGTGGGCGCACGACGAGGCTTAGCGCGGCGCACTCGGCAAACCTACGGGTCTTGGATTGCCCGTTATGCGGTGTTTGCAAAGGAGGATCGTCTGGCGATGAAACCTGAGACGGCGCGGGATTATCTCACGGAGATTGTGGTGAAGGAGAAGAAGGCTTTTGCCACTCAGAAGCAGGCGCTTAATGCCTTGGTCTTCTTTTTTAAAGATGTCTGTGGGATGGAGTCGGTGAACCTTCAGGTGAAGCTTCGCAAAACACAGAAGAGAATCCCGGTGGTGATGACGAGCGCGGAGGTTCTGCAAGTCTTAGAGCTGCTTGAGGAGCGCTATACGATTGCGGGGAAGCTGCAGTATGGCTCAGGCTTACGTCTCAATGAATTGGTCTCGCTGAGGGTGAAGGATGTCGATCTGGAGCGCGGGGTGTTGACGGTGAGAAGTGGCAAGGGGGATAAAGACCGCACAACGGTGATTCCCGAAGGGCTAAAAGAGGAACTTAGGGAGCATCTCGCGAAGGTGCGGGTCGTTTTTGAGAAGGATCGAGCCGCAGGAAAGGCGGGGGTGCAAATTCCGGGGGCCTTGGGTCGCAAATTTTCAAAAGCTGGTGAAACGTGGCCGTGGTTCTGGGTATTCCCCGCGAAGAACGAATCGGTGGATCCTGAATCGAAAGTCCGACGCAGGCATCATTTACATGGGAAGGTTTATGGGGAGTCGATCAAGAGAGCAGCGGAGAGCGCGGCGATCCCGAAGCGGATTACGACTCATGTCCTCAGGCATAGCTTTGCGACTCATTTGCTAGAGAGAGGGACAGACATTCGGACCATCCAAGAGCTGTTGGGACATGAGGATGTGACGACGACGCAAATTTACACTCATGTGGCGATGGGGGCGAATCAACTGGGGGTGGTGAGTCCGCTGGATTCTCTGGGTTAAGGGACGAGGCTGAACTTGGTTGATGTGCTTGGTTGGTTGGGGAGATTTTTTAACCGCTAAATACACGAAATACGCGAAAGTTGAGGGGCTTGGTTGGTTTTTTTACCACGAATCTCGCGAATAGGCGCGAATCTTGGTTGAGGAGGTTTTTAACCGCAGATGAAGAGGATTTACGCAGATTGGGTGAGGGGCTTGGTTTGGGAGATAGGTATTATGGGGCCTATGAGTCCTATGGGAGGTGGGCTGGGTTGATAAGCGGCGAGGGCGCCACGGCTCCTTTGCGCGGTTGGGGGCGGGGAAGACAAGCAGGATGCATGTCCTACGTTCCGACCTCCGACCTCCGACCTCCGATCTCTGACTTCCGATCTCTGACTTCCGATCTCTGACTTCCGATCTCTGACTTCCGACCTCTGACCTCTGACCTCTGACCTCTGACCTCTGACCTCTGACCTCTGACCTCTGACCTCTGACCTCTGACCTCTGACCTCTGACCTCTGACCTCTG
>JALZVD010000224.1 GCA_023300205.1 Akkermansiaceae bacterium
GGATCAGTAGCAGGATTTTCTGCACCGAAAATACCACCAGGACCAGTGACCTCGCAGTGCTGAACTTTGTAATGCTGTTTCCACCCAGCGATAAAGTTCGGCTTTGCTAACACAGGTTTTCCAGTGCCATCCCCCGCTCCTACGTTAGCGTCATTAGTCTTGAAATAATTACCTCCATTATCCGCAACTGTAGTTCCATCCCAAGAAGCTAACACTCCTGCTTCACCAGTTGGATCCTTTTGTTTCTTTGGTCTGCCATTATTGGCGACTACTAATTTCCCCTGTCCAGAATAGAGTCCCTTAGCATGGTAACCATGAAGAAATCTATCTCCCTTTCCCTGAACATCGGGGTAACGGGTAATAAAGGATAGATCGTGGACATTGATATCATAAACACCATTTTCCATCGTCATGATGTAAAGACGGTTATCAGGGTCTGTTAGATGGGCCGCAGTTCCTGTGGGACGACCAGGTGCTTTTGTGTAAGGAAGCACCCGCACATTACGTTTTGCATCGATAAAATAGGAGCCTATATTGAGTTGCTGAGACGCCCTGTGAATAAAGCGGTTTGCAGGGGTACCTCCGATGCTTTCTTTACGCGTAATGAGATCTAATGAAGGAGTAATTTCGTAGAGTTTATCCGTAGATCCTTTAGGTTGATGCCCTGTGTATGTTATAGCCCAGAGTCGGTCCGCCCACGGGACGATAGCTCCAATACCAACTTCCGAGCTTTCATTGTTCGTCATCGCAAGGTGTGGATATACGCCAGAAATATTCACGTGCTCGTCAGCATGGCCAGGTAGTGCTATAGCGAAAGCTAAAGAAATAAGTTTTGATTTGTTCATTTTAGATGATTGTTTGAATAAGTAATTACCTAATGTTGTTCTGTATTTAAAGGGTGACACATTTTTTATGGTATTTTCGGAGCTAGTAAGCTGACACATATTTTTTCACTTTGCGTGATATTAAATACTATGAATTTAATAGCTTATAATTGAAAGCATCAACTACCGTTCACCATCACATCCAGCTCTCATCAAACTCCTTAGAATAACTCAGCATCACTCTCTTGATCATCGCCCGCCCACTCTGCTCCTCATCAAGCAAAACATGATCTATCCGCGCCTCCTCAAAATCCACCAAATCCGCCTTAAACTTACACCTCACATAAAGTAACAATGATTCCTTCATATCCCTAGCCGTATGAACAATCGCCAGAGAAATAGGTTTATCAGGAAAAGTCACGGCAAGCCCCCGAGCATGCTCTATCCTCGCAGCCATCAAGCCCTCGCGATCACGTGCATCCGCAAAAAGCGCAAAGTGCCCCTCACTTATTAACTTCTTCACTGTTTCAGGATTCATCTCCAAGATTACCACCGGAATATGCAACGACTGCAAATTTTTATGTAAATTCTGCCCCACAGGCCCATAACCACAAATGATCACATGATCGTGCAGATGCTCAATCTGCCCTATCATTCCAATCTCACTCTCCCAGAGACTCTCCTTCTTCCCTCCCTTAGATTTACCACCCACATTACAATCACTTCTATTCCTACAAAAACTTACCCCTAACCTCATCAACGTAGGAACCAACGCCATACTCAGCGCCGTACTTGCTAAAATAAGTTGCTCTAACCTCACATCAAACACCTTAAAATCCATTGACCGGTTCAGCACCACAATAGAAAATTCACCCATACTACACAACGCAGCTGCAACCACCAATGCACGACTACTCTGAAGCCCAGACAACCTCGCAGCTATATAAACCACTCCCCCTTTGAGAACCAGTAGCACAATCGAAATAACCAACACCAAAAACCACTCATTCATCACCAACTCCAGATCGATCAACAACCCAACAGACACAAAAAATATCGTCAAAAACAAATCCTTAAAAGGTAAAATATCAGACAAAACGCGGTGAGAATAAATAGACTCACTCACCACCACACCTGCAGCAAAAGCCCCTAATGCAGGACTTAAGCCCAACACCCCACTCAACAACGCAACCGCCGCACACAAACCAATCACAGTCACAGTAAACAACTCCCTGCTACGAGACTTCGCCACAGCATCCAGCATCTGCGGCAAACCAAACCTGCTAATCACCACCAGAAAAGCCGTAAACCCAATACCCTTCAACAACGCATAAAACAAATCACTCCCAGAATCACTAGAATCACTCACAATCACTGGTAACAAAACCATAAACAAAATCGTCATTAAATCCTGAAATAACGCCATCCCCAAAGTAACCCTAGCCTGCGGACTCTCCGGCAACCCCAAATCTTGAAATGTCTTCAAACTCACCGCAGTCGATGACAAACACACCATAAAACCTAACAACAGCGCCCCCCTCCACTCCAAACCACACAACAGCCCTACACCCATCGCCATCAAAATACACAACCCTACCTGGATCCCTCCACCCATCAGCGCAGGCCTACGCAGAGCCTTCAGTTCACTCACAGAAAACTCTATTCCTAAAGTAAATAACAGCAGAACAATACCTATCTCAGAAAGATTCTGAATCAAAACAATATCACCCACACCAGCCCAGTCTAACAACCCACTATTAGATAAAATCAATCCACAAACAAAATACCCAACAAGCAACGACTGCTTAAGCTGAGAACACAACAAAGAAACAAGAACCACCGAGCTCAAGACCAAAGTCAACAGCACAAAAATCGGAGGCACCGCACCACCTACAGCTAAAATAGCAATACTCCCTAAACTCATCATCTACAAAAATATAACCGCAACCGTAACATCCATCAAGCATTGATAGTTTGCTTCTTCAAAAAGATGGAATACACTATCATATAAATAGCTCCTACCTTTATCATGAAGAAACTCAACCATCTATTCGCCACACTTTTACTCGCTCTATCTCTAACATCATGCCAAGCTGAAGAAGCCATGGAAACATCGAATACCGCACCCAAAGAACCTACCAAAAAAGTAGTCAAAACCGAAGCCGAATGGAAAAAAATACTCACAGCTGAACAATTCCGAGTCGCCAGAAAATCCGGCACAGAAAGACCAAACGGCGCAGTCTACAAACAATTCAAAGCACAAGAATCCGGCGCCTACCACTGCGCAGGATGCGGAGCCAAACTCTTCACATCAAAAGAAAAATTCGATGCCCACTGCGGCTGGCCTGCATTCTATGATCCTGCTAATGCTGAAAACGTAGCCACCAAAGAAGATCGCTCACTAGGAACCGTCCGCACAGAAGTCACCTGCGCTAAATGTGACGCTCACCTAGGACACCTGTTCAAAGGCGAAGGCTTCAACACCCCAAAAGATCAAAGATACTGCATCAACGGGATCGTTCTAAAATTCGTCCCTGATAAAGTAGCCGAAAAAGAAGAACCGAAGAAAATAAAATAACAACTCACATACACCCTCCCTCATACAACAGAATTCACTCCTCAAAAACACACGGGCTATGCCCATGGAATCTCCTTCCGTCTCCAGGATGCCTGAAATACAAATCACACGCATGTAGTAATAACCGCTCAGCCATTACCTGACTTACCGCATTCTTATACAGATCGCACCCAATAATCGGATGCCCCATCCACCAGCTATGAATGCGTAACTGATGCGTTCTACCTGTAATCGGAGTAAACTTCACCAAGCTCCTCTTCGGCTCATCCAGTCGACGTAGCACACGATACTCCGTGATCGCCTCTTTCCCCGTTAACTCACAGATTTTCACCCTAGGAAATAACACCTTATCTTTAGCTACAGACGCTATAATCTGCCCCTCATCATCAGAAAGCCAACCATCTAGAACAGCCACATAAGCCTTCTTCACCACCCTCTCCTGAAACTGCTTATTCAAATCCCTCCCTGCCTCAGCATGCAGCCCCACAACCATCACACCAGATGTCCCTAAGTCTAATCGATGAGGCAAAATCGCCCCTGGAAAAGCCTCAGTCACTCCCTCCTGACCATGAACCAAACGGTAATGCACAGAATCTAAATTTAACGGGTTTTTCCCAGAAAGACTCAACAATCCACTAGGCTTATTGATCAGTAATATATCATCATCCTGATAAAGAACACTCACCACATCATCACACCTAGACACTACAAAATCATTACCATATCCGGCCTTAACTCTATCCTCTTCCCCACCTCCTCGATCATTAGCCATCTCCAAAAACTCTAAAATCACCCCTCTAACAATCCCATTAACCGCTCATAAGCCCTCTTACTTGGCTGGTGACTAGGCATCCTCTTTAAAGCTAACTTATAAGCCTCTCTCGCCTTCTTTAGATCACCCTTCTTCTCATAAAATTTCGCCAACTTATACTCCACAGGATAGAGAATATTAGGCGGATAATAACGAGTAGGCTGCATCTGCCTATCTATCGCCTCTTGATAAAAACCATACGCCCCCACATCCCCCATTCTCTCCGCAGAGAGCTCAGCTACATATACCCTCAGAGCCTTCACTAAGATTAAATACTGCGCATAATAAGGCTGCTCTCTGATTTCAGCTCGTTTATCACTCAGCTCCTTGAGTAAACTACCTAACAGCTGAGACATCTTCTTAGATTTATCCATCTCCCCGCTATCCCCATAAATCCTCGTCAGACAATAAGCCTGGTAAGCCTTGATCACCTTATTAAACACCGCCTTACTCGCGTCCTTACTATTGATCTTAGGCAAGCTCTTAAGCGCATTCGT
>JALZVD010000225.1 GCA_023300205.1 Akkermansiaceae bacterium
ACCCCATCCCCGCCTAACCATGCCCCATCCCGCCGTCCTCGCCACACTCACCCCCTCCGAACGGGCCGAGCTCGAAACACTCCAGACCGAAGCCCACAAGCTAGCGCTTCAGGAAAAATCACTCCTCAGCACCGGCGGGCGCGCCGCCTCTATCTCCGAAGTCGCCCTCAACCTCCAAACCAACCGGACCAATATCTACAAAACCGAAAAATCCGCCTTCGCCAAAATCCGCCGAGGCCACCACGGCAAAGAACTCCTCACCATCCTCAACCGCCTCTCTAAATAACCACCCACCAACCAACCAACTAAAATGAAAATCCGCCGCACCACCACACCACTCCTCTTCCGCGAGCCCCTCACCGCAGAACAGTCGCAGCACCTCCGCGAATCATTCGCAGAAACCAAGCCCGCCGCCTCATCTCCCACCAAAACCATCAACCCCATCACCAGCCTCTTCACAGCCTGGCAATCCTCCCCCCTGAAAATCGGCATACTCATCTACGCCAACCTCCTAGCCCTCACCCTCCTCATCAAAGCCCTCATCTCCTAGCCCTCATCCTAGTCTCAAAAACTGGAACACTCACAAACTCAAAAACCAAAATCCCATGACCCTCCCAAACATCCGCCTCCAAATCTACCGCCTCTCCGCCACCCGCAACGAGAGCCGCGCCCGCCTCACCGAAGTCCGAAACGACCTCGCTAGATTCGCCGCCGAAAAGCGCCCCTACCCCAAGCCCCTCGTCGAACAACGCGACAACCTCTTCGCGGACGTCAAGAAAACCAGCGAGTCCCTCGCCCTCCTCAACCAACAAAAAATCGACCTGGAGCAAAACCAAATCCTCGACTTCCAACATCAAAAAGGAGTCCGCGAAATCCTCTGCGCCGGAAAATTCAACGCCCAATCGCAAGATGCCCAGATACGCCAAGCCGACCAACTTCAGCGCCAAATCGCCAAACTCAAAGCCTAATAACCATTAACCCATAACCAAACACCCCATGCCTCCCCTCCTCACCAACTACCTCCGGAACCTCGCCGAGGCCTCCCCATGGGGCATGGGGACGCACCGCACCAAACTCCTCAATCACCTCCGCCGCTGGAGAAAAAACCCAAAAACAACCCTCCCCCTCCCCGGCTACACCACCCCGCCAAAAAACGCACCAGGACTCAGCCACCCCCACGGCTGGTCACTCTCCAATTTCGAACGCATCGCAAAAGACCACCTCAACCTCATCAACCGATAACCCATCATGTCAAAATCACTCAGCATCCCATCCTCCTCAGAACTCGCCATTAACACCGGCGACGTCCTCACTAAACTGCCCACCGAGGCTCTCCACAACCAACTCCACCAACTCGCGGAAAACTCCAAAGCCGCCCGCGTAAATCTCGAATCCACCGAACTCGCAGCCCTCATCCTCTGCGCTCTGGAATTAGAGCACCAGAAAGAGGTGCAACGTGTTGCACCTTGGAAAGAGTGGGTCAAATCCAACTGCGAATTTTCCCACAAATCAGCCACCAACTACGCCCGAGTCCTCAAAGCCGCCCGCCTCGGAGCCATCAAAAACCTCTCCCCAGACGTCGTCCCAGACCAGGCACCCAGCCTCATGTCAAAAGACGACCTCCGCGACGCTGGTAACTCCCTCGCCAATGCCCTCCAAGGACTTGGAGGCATCCGGCAACTCTACCTACAGCTCGAAATCATCGCCCTCCCCGGAGCCGCCCCAGACAACTCAAACCACAAACCCGCCCCCACCGCCTCCCGCGACGCCGAAGCCATCTTCGCCAAGGCCCTCAAACCCATCGACAAATTCTTCCACAAAAAAACTCACCTCGCCCTCACCCCACCCCAAGCCCGCCTCGCAGAGGACCGCCTCCGCAGTATCCTAGACGACCTCAAACTCATCAAATAATCCCATGGCACATCCACCACTCCCACCCTTCCCAGCCACGCTCGATCTCATCGAAGAACAAGCGGAATCCCACTACCAGTGCCTCAAAGCCGCAAACAGCGACATGGCCGACCGCTACAATGACCCCGTCTTTCTATCAACCGACGAACAAACCCGCGAGCAAGCAAGGACCAACTGGGCCGCATCCCTCACGAATGGTGACCTCTCATCAATTCTCCCCCGCGTCTCTGAGCTCTACAAACGTGACAGCATCGTGGCCGCCATGCTCTGGGAGATCCTCATGCGACTCAACACCCGCAAATCACACGTCCCGAAAAAAGCCACCACCGCCAGGAACTGCTACCTCGTCACGCCCGATCCCTCCCCCAACCAAGCCTAACAAACTGGCATCCTTCAAAACTCAAAAACTTCAAAAAAAATGAACATCATCCTTCCCTCTCCAGACTCCCTCACCTTCCAAGGACTCCCCGCCGAAGTCCGCCAAGACGTCCGCGATTGGATCGATGCTTTTTCATCAAACCCCAAGACAAAACCCATAGGCACATGGATCTCCAAAGTGGCCCAGCACATCGGGAAATCAGACTCCACCGTTCGCCGGAAATACGACGACTACCGCGTCCAACAATCTTGGAA
>JALZVD010000226.1 GCA_023300205.1 Akkermansiaceae bacterium
ATAATCGTAGGTGAGAAATTCAAAATCCCCTGCACCCCTGCATCCACCATCTCATTGGCAACTTCTTGACCATACTGTGCTGGCACACACAAGATCGCCATCCTAACATTATGCTCCTTAATAAAAGGAATCATCTCATCATCGTGCAACAACGGCACAGAAACCTCCTTATCCTTTAAAGCCTCGCGATTCGTATCAAACGCCGCTAAAACCTCAAAACCCTCCTTCTTAAATCCATCATAATGTAACAACGCTCTTCCCAAGTTACCCACACCTACCAGAATCACAGGCTGTAATGTAGCGCGCCCAAGCACATCGCGAATCGTATCTAACAAAAGCTCCACAGGATAACCTAATCCACGAGTCCCTAACTGACCAAAATACGCCAGATCCTTCCTCAACTGCGCAGGCTTCACATTCGCCACTTGCGCCAGTGAATTAGAGCTCACAGTCTCCATCGCATTCTCATGCAGCCGCTGCAAACAGCGACTATAGATCGACAATCTATAAATAGTTTTCTTAGGAATATCTACTTTACCATCCATAATAACAAACTCGCCTTCTACATCCAATCGGTCAATGACTAAAACACCACTAATAAAATTACAAAGCCACTATCGTAATCCCTTTTTCGTCACAAACCCTCTCCACATCATCCTTCCCTAAAATCAACGTCCGCCTAGCCTCACAAGCAATCACCTTAACACCAGCCACACTACACGCCTCTACAGTTCGCGCCCCCAAACACGGCACATCAAACCTAAAATCTTGATTCGGCTTACTCACCTTAGCCAGCGTACAACTCTTCCCCCTACCCAACTCACCACCTCGCTTAATACACTCATCAGTACCCTCAAATGCCTCCACCGCCAGCACCGTACCATGCCTCACCACCACACTCTGGCCTATATCCAGCCTACTACTCTCCTTCGCTATCTCAAACCCATACTCAGCATCCTCCTGCTGACGCTTCTTTAACTTCGGACCACACACATGCCCAGCCTCTGGCAATAAATCATCCAAATAAGTAGTCGCATTGATCAACTCAATCCCATCCTTCGCCAACTCATCCGCAATCGCCCCAAAAAGCGTCTCAGCATTCCGCTTCTTCACCCTAGCCAACATTAACAAAATCCGCATATCTGGCCTCAGATCAAATAAATTCTTAGGCGCTATCTGCCCCACCATAATCGCCCTAGTCACCCCCTCTCTCTTAAAAAACTTAATAAGCCTACTCAACTGCCCCACCCTAAACCACTCAATAGCATCCACCTTCTCTCCCAAATCCTCCTTCGTCTCACCATTAAACGCCGCCACCACCAACTTACAACCCGGCTCATTCCTAAGCGCCGCCTCCGCAAAAGTCTCAGGGTAAATCCCATTCCCCGCTATGATTCCTATCGTCTCTCTCATCTACACACCATTTAAGTCACCATCACCCCTCCCTGCAACTAAGAAATAACCACTTCACCCTTCATGCTTGTAAAATAAAATCACTCCACTAAAATTCCGCTCAATGGATGAACCCCTCTACGACAAAACCTCACAAGCGCAAGATGCAAACTATGAGCAATCCCTCCGCCCACCCGCATTCAGCGAGTTCCACGGACAAGACAAAATCAAAGAGCGCCTTACCCTCATGGTCGAAGCCGCCCAGCAGCGTGACGACGTCCTAGAACACGTCCTCCTCTCAGGCCCTCCAGGACTAGGTAAAACCACCCTTGCCAACATCATCTCAGGCGCCGCCGGAACCCAGCTCCACACCACCTCTGGCCCTCAGATAGAAAAAGCCGGCGACCTCGCTGGCATCCTCACCAACGTCCAGAAAGGAGACATCCTCTTCATTGACGAGATCCACCGCCTCCACCCAGCCATCGAAGAATACCTCTACCCAGCCATGGAAGACTTCAGGCTAGACATCATCATCGACTCCGGCCCATCCGCCCGCTCCATCCAACTAAATTTACCAAAGTTCACCCTAGTCGGCGCAACCACCCGCGCAGGAATGCTCACCGCGCCACTACGCTCACGTTTCGGCCTCGTAAACCGCCTAGACTATTACTCTAAAGAAGAACTCGCCGTCATCATCCAGCGCTCAGCAGGACTACTAGAAATCGAAATCACTCCAGACGGAGCCATAGAAGTCGCTGCCAGATCACGTGGCACCCCACGTATCGCCAACAACCTACTTCGCTGGGTGCGTGACTTCGCCCAAGTCAGAGCAGACGGCACCATCAGCGCTCAGATTGCCAACCAAGCTCTCGCCATGATCGAAATAGACGAAGACGGCCTAGACGAAATGGACAAACGAATCCTAGAATCCATCATCTACAAGTTCAACGGCGGCCCAGTAGGTCTCTCATCAGTCGCAGTCGCAGTCGGAGAAGACGCCTCAACACTCGAAGAAGTCCACGAACCCTTCCTCATCATGCAAGGCTTCCTAAAACGCACCCCACGTGGTCGCGTAGCCATGCCCACCGCATACACCAAGATAGGAGCAGCCCCTCCTAAAAACACAGAAGACCTATTCTAACTAATTCTCTTTTTGACCCCTCTTAGAAGGCTTCACCTTACCCTCCTCCTTAGGAGCCAGCCCCAGATGGATTCTATACAAATCCTCCACCTTAGCACGCGCCCAGAAAGTCCGTCTCAGAAA
>JALZVD010000227.1 GCA_023300205.1 Akkermansiaceae bacterium
GGATAAGAAGGATGGTTTCATCTAATTTGTTATATTAAGTTATGTGTATACGTGAAATAGTATAATAAAGCCTGATCTATCGAATCAGCCGTTTAATCTGAGCGCAACATAAGCACAACTCTCTTGGAAAACAACCACCAGATTGCAGAAAATAACTCACCCCCTATTCTATCAACTAGGCTAAAAAGCCATAAACTTATTCACAATCTCTCCAATAAATGCTTGCCATTTGAGAACCCTGTGTCATGTCCTAGTCATCGCTCGACAACTCAAAGCCAAGTACGGATCCGTTCTACTCAGAACCATATTCTCCAATTGCATCGTAGCGATTCACTCTCACAGCAAGTTAAACCTCGGCTGTCAGTGACCAAATAGCAACTATAACTCGCTTGGCTTCAAACCAAATAACTAAATAGACAACATGTCAGAACAACAAAATGGACCGCGTAACAACAATCGCTCCAACAACAGAAATCGTAATAACAACCGCAATCGCAACAATAATAACAGCAATCGCAGTAATAACCGCAGCCCTCGTCACCAAAAACCAAAACCACTCGTTCTCTCCACTTGGCAGAAAATAATGATCTTCTTCAAGCTAACAAGCGAAGATAAGATCCGCAAACAACTTCAAGCCAATAGACCCCCGAGAAATAAAGCAACTACTCCTGCAACTAAAGAGAACGCTACTCCATCAAACACCCGTGTAGCCACACCTCGCAAGACCCCTCAGAAAGTTGACGTAGAAACACCACGTCTCTATGTAGGTAATCTCTCGTATGATGCTACAGAATATGACATAGAAGACCTCTTCAAAGGAATTGGATCAGTCAAAAAAGTAGAAATCATCTACAATAGACACACCCACAAATCAAAAGGTTACGGCTTCGTCCAGATGCTCAACGTTGATGAAGCTAAGCGCGCAGTTGACGTCCTTCACGATCAGCCATTCCTAGGCAGAAACCTCATCGTAAACGGATCTAAAGCTCGTAAATCAACAGACCCTAAAAGCAGCAACTATAATGCAGAAGAAGCAGAGCCTGCAGCATAAAAATCTCTCCCAGTTAGAACCTAAGAATTACAAATAATCCAGGTTCTAAACTAGGGTATCCCCTTCCTATCTAAGCACCCTGAAATAGATCACTTCAGGGTGCTTTATTTTTTTAAAATGACCACAATTTACCTTTTCTAAATCATTCATTATACGCTATAACAATCTCATGTCCGATACATCAT
This sequence comes from Akkermansiaceae bacterium, assembly GCA_023300205.1. GTDB lineage: Bacteria > Verrucomicrobiota > Verrucomicrobiia > Verrucomicrobiales > Akkermansiaceae > Rubritalea. Next base: position 1,237 of record JALZVD010000227.1, read on the forward strand.
CATTAAATTCACTTAAGAAATACACTACTATCGTAGCCGACACTGGAGACTTCGAGTCTATCAAGCAATATCAACCACAGGATGCGACCACTAACCCTTCTCTCATTCTCAAAGCAGCACTCCAAGACGAGTACCAACACATCGTTGAGAAAGCGATCTCATCTGCATCAGCTAAAACCACTGAAGCAGTCATCGACCAACTACTCGTCCTCTTCGGACTTGAAATCCTTAAAATCGTCCCAGGCCGCGTCTCTACAGAAGTAGACGCCAGACTCTCATTTGATACAGCTGGCACCATCTCCAAAGCGAAAGAAATCATCGCCCTCTATGAAGCAAATGGCGTATCTAAAGATCGCGTCCTCATCAAAATCGCATCAACTTGGGAAGGCATCAAAGCTGCTGAAGCAATCGAAAAAGAAGGCATCAAATGCAACCTCACCCTTCTCTTCTCTAAAGCTCAGGCCATCGCCTGTGCTGAAGCTAACGTTCAGCTCATCTCCCCATTCGTGGGTAGAATCTATGACTGGTATAAAAAAGACACTGGCATCGACTACACTGGAGCAGAAGACCCAGGCGTAATCTCAGTTACTGATATTTATAACTACTACAAGAAGTTTGGCTACAAGACAGAAGTCATGGGCGCGTCATTCAGAAACTCCAGCCAGATTACAGAACTCGCTGGTTGTGACCTCCTCACTATCAGCCCAGGTCTACTTGACGAACTCCAGAACTCTGATGCTGAAGTCACTCAGAAGCTCAACGAAGCTGACGCCAATGCATCCAACCAAGAGAAAATCACTCTCAACGAAGCAGACTTCCGCTTCATGTTTAATCAAGACGCCATGGCTACCGAAAAAACAGCAGAAGGCATCCGTGGATTTAGCGCAGACATTGATAAACTAGAAGCCCTCATCAGCAGTAAATTCTAGCCCTAAATAATGTCAAATAGCTCACCGCCACGCCAACCAGATACCAGCAACAACAAGGCTAAACATTTCCGCCTACTGTTACTCCCTGGTTTGCACGGCAACGCTGAGCTTTTTGATGATCTCATCCACCATATTCATCAGTTAGAGGTAAGTGCTCAGTTCACACTCATCACTTACCCTACTAACCTCCCCCAAAGCTATAATCAGCTATTCAGTTGGCTCTGCTCATATCTCGCATTAGATGATAGCGCCCACCCCCCAGAACCTAAAACAGTCATTATCGCTGAATCATTCTCGACTACGTTAGCCATCAAGCTAGCAAAGAAACTACCACATATCATCGATGCCGTAATTATCGGCGGAGGTTTCTGCTCCAGCCCTGTAAATCCAGGACTAGCCCTCTTACCGCTCAGGCCTCTATTCATGGTCTCGCCTCCAACTCTAGCCATCAGACACTTTCTAACTGGCTCAGATAGCTCCGCTAAGCTAAATACTAAAGTTCGC
>JALZVD010000228.1 GCA_023300205.1 Akkermansiaceae bacterium
GAGGTTCACGAAGAGCCTCAGATTGAGGAAGACGACAAGACCGACTACCAGTGGGTCTTCCAAAAAGTGAACATGGAGAAAGCCGATGAGCTTCGCAAAGAGGATAAGGAGTTCATCTCCCGCATCCGCGATGAGAAGCGTAAGGCCCACCGTGCCCAAGTTAAAGCCCGATTCAACAGCGGTGAACTCCTTGGAACCTCTGGTAAGGGAGGCGACACCGAGGTCATTGATGTTGTCTAATTTCTGTCAAGAATACAAACGAGAGGGGAGCGCATTCTTTAATCACGCTCATTAACTTCCCACCAGGAACAGACCAATGATTTTCCCAAGCATCCACGGCCCCGGCGAAAGCCTCGGGACCCCCAAGACAGACCTCCTAGATTTGACGATCTCGCAGGTCTCGCCCCAAGACAAGGAGTCCCTCCTCACCCTTTCAATGGCTCGCGAGGAGGCCCACAACAGGGCCCTTCAGCAAGTTACCGAAGTTCTGGCCCTAGCTTACAAAGGCAAAGCCCCTGTTTGGGTTTGCCACTTTCTCGCCCAGTTCGCCCTCACGAACGACCTAACAAAACCGGAAGAGTTTAGGAAAAGCCCGGCGTTCAAGCTCATACTTCTGGCCTGTGAGACAGGGACTTCATTTTGGAATCTCCAGTTCTCCCTAGCTTCTTGGCACTTTCGTCGTCAACTCGCCCTCCTCCCTTTCCTCAACCCTCTCAGGGAGACTCCAATGGAGGGGCACCAAGAGAAGTTCCTCAAAGAGGCTACCCAGTTTCTTCGAGGGCTCTTAGACCAGTTGGCAGCATTGAAGGGCGACCAAGCCTTTGGCTTCCCCAAGGGCGAAGTCGCTGCCCTCTTCGCCCGCATCCAGCAACTCTACCCGCCCTGCCCCGGAGTGTCTTCCGACCACGAAGTTCTAGCGAACGGCCTAGGGCTCGCACTGGAGGAAGCCACCCGCCAGTTTGAAGGTAGCCGCTGGGTTTTTGAGGCTCTCCAGTGCAACGTCACCGAGGCCAACAGCCGTGCGAAACACGACCTTCTGTGGAAGGCCGACCGCATCTCTTGGCGCAGGGTTCTCGATGTTGCCGCAGAAGCTACGGCTAAGACAGCGGCGGCGGCAATTACTAAGCTTTGTCAGGACCTAAGTTTGCGGGTCCATCAAGACCAGCTTCCTACGTCCCTTCCTCCCCTGCAAGAGGTCTTGGCCGACTATAAAAGCCTCGGCTATATGAACGGCTGGGGCGAAAGCACCCCGGAACTTTTGCAGAAGGCCCGAGACTTGTTCTTGCCCGTAAAGAACATTCATTCAAGCGACACAGGTGGCCAAGAAGTTTGGGCCTGTCATCACCTCAAATTCTTCTACCGTGTAGATTGCAGCTAGCATGGCCCTCGATCCTTACGTCCGAAAACTTCATCCGGGAAATCGTTTCCGGTTGATGTTCGGCCAATCACTTTTACCACAAGATAATATGCCTAAAGACCCAAATAAACCAAAGACACTACCCCAAGCCAATAAGCTTGAACGCACCGGAACCTACGCCGGAGAGCTTGAGAGCCTCCGAGGGGCCGAAGCCACAACCCGCGAGTCACACCTTAACCCCAAGGTGGTTTTCGCCAAATTCAAGGACCCCAAACTGAAGCTCTGGGATAAAGAGATCGGTGCTAACTGGCATCCTCTTCTTGCTTCGGATTTCACCTATCAAGAAGATGTCGTCGCAGAAACCCCTAGCTAAAACAGACGCTTACAAAGGCTTTACTTTAGCCTGTGAGTTTGAAGGCCAAGAGATAGCTATTGTTGGGTCAACAGTTCCGCATGTGAAGAAAGTCTTCCTTGCACTATTCCCTAAAGGGGACTTTGACCGCAGCATGGTAGTCTCTGCCGTAGTCACGCCTGCCAAGATTTCAATTTCCAAAAAATAACTCAACCTACAAATCATGAAAGACAACATCACCGTTCAAATCGTCGCCGACTCCGTAAACCCCGGAGACCAGCGTATCACCTCATTCCTTCTCACTTACCCTCGGTTCATCCACTCGGAGTTGATGACTCACCGGATGTTTAGCCGCAACGCTGCTTCCTCCAGAGCGATCCCGATCTCCAAAGTCCGTAAACAGGTTTGGGGAGACCCAGCCTACCCAGAACGGTGGGGCACCAACGGCAGGGGAATGCAGGATCACGGGACCCATAAGAAGCCGAAACTGTGTCTCGCCATCTGGCGGTTTGCAGCAAAGGGGGCATGTGTAGCTTCTTGGGCACTGGAAAAACTTGGCCTCCATAAGCAAATCGTCAACCGGGTCCTTGAACCTTTCAGCCGGATCACAACACTGGTGACAGCCACTTGCTTCGACAACTTCTTTAAACTCCGGGCGCACAAAGACGCCCAACCAGAGTTCCAGGTCCTCGCTTACAAAATGCTCGCAGCTTTTCTCGCGAACCAGCCGGAACCGCTCCGCGACGGAGAATGGCACATGCCTTTCGCACCCCGGTGGCAGGGGCAAGATAACGAAGACCCAGAGCCCTTCCAAGTTTCCGATGAAGACAGGTTGGTTCAGTCGGTCGCATCCTGCGCCAGGACCAGTTATACGACGCACGACAAAGAGCATTCTTGGGAGAAGCAGAAACAGCTTGTCGAGATGCTCGCAACCAGCGGCCATTGGTCTCCTTTCGAGCATCAAGCGCGAGCGATACCCAAAATCAAAAGGAGCAACAACTTCGTAGGCGGCTGGTATCAGTATCGTCAATCAAAAGAGTATAGCTTGAGTCGTAGCAAGCCCCCTATCGACCTGAAGCAACTCCTCGAAGCTAAACCGGACTGGGTCCGACTCTAGCGATGACTGACGGAGAAGCGCAACGGCTCATGATGCAGGACGAGGACTATCTGGAGTATCTCTCAACGGATCTTTTGGTTCCTCATTACATGATCCATTGCTACCTCTACTACGAACTAGGAAGCGCAATAATCTCCGATCACGTATTCGATGCGCTAGCAAAGCGTCTCTATAACGAGTGGGAGAATGCGAGGCACCACCACCGTGAACTTATCGACAAAGAAGCCCTCCTCTCTGGAGGTAACTATTTGAAATACCCTCTTAGGGTTCAAAAGTCCGCCGAAAGTTTATGGAGATAACTGCTTGACTCCCTTATTCCCCTGATTAGATTTACCCGGTCTGGCACTGCTTCTAGTAGAGTCTGTCATCCTGGTCTAATTGAGGGGAGCCTGTAATGGGCTCCCCTCTTTTTATCTAATTGGATATTGACTCAGCCCTCTTTAACAATTTCAATCCTCTCTACCAGATGCCAAAAAAGACTACGACCCCAACCCCGACGCCCTCAATGGAGGACCGACTCAAGATCCTGATTAAAGAATCAGGGTTGAGCCTCCGAGACATCGCCACCGGAATTTCTACCGAGGGAGGCGACCCCTACCTCCCCCTCCAAAGGTGGCTTCGTGGGCGTAACAAGTCCCTCAAATTGAGCCTCGGTGAAAGCCTGTGGGAATACTTCACAGGTCAGAAATTCCAGTAGCCCCCGCAGCCTATGTCCGACACCTATTTTGGCGGCAAGTCTGCATTCGATGGGAAACAATTTGCTCTTCAAGCGACCAGTTTCAAAGAATGTGTTGACCGCTACATTAACGTCCCGGTAGTCCTTCGAGTGACCCGAGGCGAGTATCAAAAACTCGATATTGCCACGCAAAAGCAATACAAGGACGGCCCTTTTTTGACCGCCTGTTCTTTTGACCCCGAGACCAGCCATCGGAAGGACGAACACGCCCTCAAAATCAAGCTAGCATGTCTCGACTTTGACTCCCCGACTGAGAAGGAACGGGACAACGGGTATATTGACTACGCTTCAGACTTCGCAGAGGATTTCAAAGCCCTCCACGAAGCCCTTCACCCTTTCAATTACGTTGTCTATTCCACTGCGAGTTCGACGCCGCAGAAGCCCCGCTTCCGCATCATGGTAGATGTAGACAGTCTGCCCAAAGGGATCTATCGAAAAGTCATCAAAGCCCTCGCCCGAAAGCTCGGCGTTCTCTGCGATAAGTGGTCCGGGTTCAAAGAATCCAAGGTTGTCTCTCAACCGATGTATCGCCCCAACCAATTTCAAGGCGAAGACTTCATTGCCGTTATCAGCTCCAGGACTTCGGGAGTCCCTTTCGATGAGTTCGACATCCCTGAAGACATCGACGAAGAGTTTGCAGATGTTACTGGGCTCGCCTTTGAGGGGGCCGACGACTACCAAGCTACCTCTATTGCCCACCTCCCCATTCTCGGCCTCACGCTCGACCAAGCAGCGGACGCCTTGATGAGCATCGACCCCGATGCGTCCTACATGACTTGGTTCAAAATCCTCACAGCTTTGAAACATCAGTTTCGAGGGGAAGAGGCAGACTACGCCTACGAAATGTTCGACCAGTGGTCGGCGGAGGGCAGTAAATACAAAGGCTCCGATGAGACAGCGGCAAAATGGAAGTCCGCGACACCTGAAGTCAAAGGCAAGATCCCTGTCACCATTCGTTCTCTTTTCAAGATTGCGATTGATGAAGGTTGGGACAGCAACCCGATGGCCGCTGAATTCCAACTCGATCTTGAAACGTGGATGGTGCAAGCCGAAGTCACGGACTTGATGAGCGAAGGCCCCGAGAAGATTGCAGCTCTGCCTTTTATCAATCCTATCGTTGAGGATAGCCTCATCATCAAATTAAAGGACGCCATCAAAGCCCAAGGAGGTGCTACTATTGAGAAGACGACCATCCGAAAAGCTGTCCGGTCGGAGCGTCGTCGAAGCCTTTCTGAGGTATCGGAAGAGAACATGCCTCAGTGGCTCCGGCCTTGGGTCTTCGTCTCTCCAGAGAACTGCTTCAGGAACATGGGCAACGGCCTTGTGCTGCCCGTGGCGGCGTTCAACAACACCTACGCCAAAGAGTTGCTCAAGGACGACGATGACGGAATCGGCAAGCCTTCAATGGCTCCCTCGGACTACGCCTTAAACGTCATTCAGACCAAGCGGGTCGAGGGAGTCCTCTACGATCCTCGCCAAAACGGCACCGAGCCGTTTTTCACTTACCAAGGGCTCCTTTGTTTCAACGAATTCTTGCCTTCGTCGGTGCCCTCTTCGGTGCCGCACAACGCCAAAAAAGCAAAGCGCATTTTCCGCGAGCTTCTTCTCACCCTCACTGGTAAAGAGGAGTATGTAGAAATGCTTTGGGACTACTTCGCTTGGTGGGTCCAGAACCCCGGCCACAAGATCAAGTGGTCGCCCCTCATCCAATCGGCCCAAGGGGGCGGTAAGTCTATGCTGGGCGACATCATGCAAGCTATCTTCGGCTTCGCTAACACCAAGATTGTAGAGCCTGGGTCTATCACCAGTGACTTCAACGACTGGGCTGTAGGTTGCACCGCTCTCGTTGTGGAAGAGATGTTCGTCCCCGGGCACGACCGGATGAGGGCCATGAACTCGATGAAAACACTGGTGACGAACGAGACCATCTCAGGCCGCATCAAGAACGAGAGCATGAGAGTCATGCTCAACACTACCAATGTTGTGTTCTTCACGAACTTCCACTCAGCTCTATTCATGGAGGAGTCAGATCGACGCTTCATGGTGATAGAGTCCCCTCTCCAAACGAAGGCCGACGTTGCCGAAGTGAACGCGACAGGTTTTTGGAACAAAGCTGCCCGTCTCAAAGGGGACCT
>JALZVD010000229.1 GCA_023300205.1 Akkermansiaceae bacterium
CCTAAAGCCTCACCAGCCGCATGTAACCCATCCAAAGTGAAATTCATCTGCTTACGATAATGCGCACCTATAAGAGCATACCTCACCTCTCCAGCCGTGTACCCCATAGCTAACAAATCCTCAAGTCGGTAAAAATTTCCCTTACTCTTAGACATCTTAGATCCATCCACCAACAAATGCGTGATATGAAACCAATGCGCTGCAAAATCACCACCACAAGAACACTTACTCTGAGCAATCTCATTCTCATGATGTGGAAACACCAAATCCTCCCCACCAGAATGTAAATCAAAACTCTCCCCCAAATACTCACGAATCATCGCAGAGCACTCCAAATGCCACCCCGGACGTCCCTCACCCCAAGGACTCTGCCAAAAATTCTCACCATCCTCATCCCTCCGCACCTTCCACAATACAAAGTCAGCCACGCTATCCTTCTCATACTCATCCGCATGATTCGCCCGCTCATTCTGTGTCTTCCCCAGATCAAGATCACGCTCATCCAGATGCGATAGCGCTCCATACTCCGGATACGATGAAATCTTAAAATAAACCGACCCATCATCCGCCGCATAAGCATGCCCATTCTCTATCAACTCCTCGATCATCGTAATCTGCTGCGGAATATGATCAACCGCCCCAGGCTCAATATCTGGCTCCAGCAAATTTAGCGCAGCACAATCCACATGAAACTTCTCCGTCCAACCCTCAGTAAAATCAGTCAACGTCTTCCCCGTAGCCTGCGAATCTCGTATCGTCTTATCATCCACATCAGTCAGATTACGCACATGCTTCGTCTTCATCCCTCCCATCTCCAGTGCCCTACGAAATACATCCTGCACCACAAACGTCCTGAAATTACCAATATGAGCAGGCCCATAAACCGTAGGCCCACAGCAATAAAAACCAAACGTATCAGTATCGATCGGCTTCAGCTCTCGGAGCTCTCTTGCTAAGGTATCAAACAGGCGCATGCACACGGTCTAAACACAATCACACAGATTTCAACATTAAAACCCTAATCCCCAGCCCCCCTATATCAACCCCGCAGTCTTAAAGTGCATCTTCGCCACCTTATCCAGCATCTCCACCCCATGCTTCTCCTTCATCTCCTTCGCAGCTAAAATAACATTCTCCCCAGCACCCAATGGCAACCCCACTCCACCAGCATCACTCGCTCGCTCGATCCAGCTCACAAATGCCTCACGCGCCAAGATCGACGCCGCAGCAACCGCCACATCGCTCTCACCCTTCGTCCGCTGAGTCAGCTCCACATGCGCAGCAGACTTCTCTCGCGCCAGCATCCCCTCAAGTATCTCCTTCCGCGCAAACTGGTCACTCAGCGCACTCGGACAACTCGGCACCTTCTCCGCCATACTAGAAATCACCTTCGCATGCCCCCAAGCCAGCAACCTGTTCAAATTCCCAAACTTCTCATAAAGCTCATTATACTTCTCCGGCTTCAGCGAGATCACCTCCCACTCAAGACCCTTAATCCCCCTCACAATCCCCGCCAACTTCTTAATCCTCGCCGAACTAGAAATCCGCTTACTATCCATAATCCCCTTCTCTAACAACTCCCTAGAAATCTCCTTATTCACATACGCACCAGCGATCACCAGTGGCCCAAAAAAATCCCCCTTACCACTCTCATCCACCCCAAAATGCGGCTCAAACATCTCCGGCATCAACACCTCCTCATTCCCCAGCCTAGCCTCTCCCAGAATCTCAGGTTCCAGAATAAACTTCACAAAATCCTCCGTCCCCTTCCCCTGCACCAACACCTTCGGTCCCTTCTCATACACCGTCACATTCACCACACCACCTCCAGAAATCCCCTTCTTACTAGCATGCCAGATCGCCCACTGCTTCTCACCAAACTCAAACCCCCGCTCCTCACAGATCTCCCGCAACTTAGGAATATCCTTAGCATCTATCTTCACCGTATAAGTATTCGTAGCCATATCCTTATATCGTATCAACTAACTTGCCAGATAAAGCGTTCTCACCCTCTTCGTCACCTCACCTGGACAACTACCTAACTCCAGCTCACCTATCCTCTCCACAGCCTGCACCCCCACGCCCGTATTAGTCAAAAAAACCTCATCAGCATCTAACAAATCCTCCAAACTAACAGCATTCTCCTCCACTTCTATCCCCGCATTAGCAGCCCTCTCCAGCACCAACGCACGCGTCACCCCAGGCAAACATCCACTCTCAAGCCGCGGAGTAATAACAACACCATCCTTCACCAGAAACACATTCGCCGTAGCTGCCTCAGCCACCTCACCCACAGAATTCAAAAACAACACCTCATCCACCCCGGCTGCCTGAGCCTCATGCAGCGCAACATAATTCATCGCATAAGAACCACACTTAACCCCCACCAACGGACTCCGCTCATTCAGCACATAATCACTCAGCACCACACTACACACCTCACCCCTCTCAGCCACCTCATGAGCCTCTATCCAGTAGAACTCACTCATCGCCGTCATCCGCACCCTAACCCGCTTCTCCAAAAAATCATTCGCCTCTAATAACTCTCTAACACGCCCCCCTAACAAATCAAAATCCTCCACCGCTATCCCCAGCCTATCCAACCCACTCTGAAACCTCTCCAAATGCAGCCCAAACCCATCAATCACCCCAGCCACAGCCGTCATCGTCTCAAATACATTCAACCCCAACTGCATATCCTTATTCAACAAAGACACCCCAGCATCCGACTCATCCCGCAACTCCCCATTTACAATTACCTTACTCATCATCTCAACACTCTAATCCAACAACGCTTTAAATCCACAAAATAACTTCGAGCTCTCAGGCGGCAAATCCGGTAACACCTCATCATTCAACAAATAATGATCACAAACACGGAAAAATTCCCGCTCACTACGAACTCTACGTATCTCATACTCAAACGCCTCATCCAGACCCTGTGCAATATAGATCATATACTTCTTCATCTTATTCACATGCTTAGCCTCATCAAACCCAACCCACTCCACAGCCAACTCCGCAAAAAGCAACGTGATATACTCATGTAAATCTCTCCTACTAGGCGCCATCAACACCTCACCAGCATAACTAGCCTTCAACTGCCCAAAGATCCACGGACT
>JALZVD010000230.1 GCA_023300205.1 Akkermansiaceae bacterium
AAACCAGTAGTATGGACGCTATGTACTTTAGTGTCTTTTTTATTCTTTTAAGCCATATGTTATTATCTGAACTCATTCTTTTATTGTTTCCTTCAATTTAAACCTCCCTTCACTTTTCTGGCGTAAAAGCACCATATCCTTCTATTAAACAATCGAACTGCCTCGCTACAATTCCAATATCATGTAAACTCTGTTTGAATTCAACAAAGCTCCACTCTGCTTCATAAGATGCCTTAATTTCGTATCCTTTAAATATAATCATAATTCGCTTTGAGTTTATGTTAACTGTAAATCCTTGTTCGACTAAATATTCTTCGAATTTCTGACTACCTTCTTTATTTGCAGTGTAAAACTCATAATCTATTTTAATTAATAGCGTATCCTTATTTTCTCTGTTCCATTCATCCCAGGCCAATCTGCAATCAGCTTGAAGGTTTTTAATTTTTTCTATTGTATTTTTCATTCCGGAATCGGTGCTCTCTTTCAAAATTTACAGTTTGATTTTGGTTTAATTCTCCTAAATGAAATAATGCAAAGAAGCGGCTTGATTTATTATAGGCTTACCTCTTCGTCTAGATAACAAAGTATGTAAAATCATTTGCCATTTTACATTCAGTCATCATTGTTCTTAGATGAGTGTATGGCATCGAGGTTTGCAAACATTGATGAGTGTGGTAATTCTTATGGGCCCCAATAATCGAAATAAAATATGGTACCTTCTTTTATTCTAAATTCGATCGTTCCTCCACAAGTAATGTTGTGAAGCCCTGGAGTAATTTCTCCTTTTTCATTTATCTCATGCTTCCATATTGCACCATCAATATATATTGGACCACAGCCACCACCATTGTCATCTTCAATAACTAAATATGTTTTCTGGTCCTTAGATTTAACTTCTCTGCCTCTGAGGAGACCATCAAAACAGGCCATTAACAGAAATGCCAGAAATATGGAGTAAATTTTTCTCATTATTTTAATCTTGTTGCCTCCTCAAAGGCCACTATCAAGTCTTCCATAAATTTAGCATAAATTCTATTACAAGTTCTAGTATCTGATAACTGAAAAAATTCTCTCTTATCACCTTCTAAAATTTCCACCTCTAATGCAAGCTGATAATCACAACCATCCTTTGACATTTTCTCTTCCATAGTACGGAGTTGATCCTTTGAAATTAGGAATAGTTTATCGAATATTGAATCTTCCTCTAGTTTAAATGATTTATGTCTTTGAAGTACTTTATCTCTCTTACTCAAAACGAATTTCCAATCAGGATTTACTTGATTCTCTTTAAATTCATTTTCAATTTCAGAAAAACTTGCAAAACAGGTATCTACATGAAAGCTATCTCTACGTAATTGAATGGAAATCATAAAACACTGATTGGGGCCTGCCTTATCAATAGTAATAGACTTCTTTAATCCATAAATATTTATCTTTCTAGAATTATTATTTTTGCCCATATTGTACACTAGCATCACGCCAACAAACACAATAAAGAATATAAATATTGCTTTCCACAAATTTGACTTTTTAATTGTCGACTCCATACTTACTCATCATCGTTTCCTATGAAATACTCTACATTTCGGACGTACTTATTCCTAATGTTTGTTTCAGCTAGATTGACCCTCAGTTTTATGGTATCATGAAGTTCTCTGTTAAGAATTAGTACTTTATCCTCTTGCCTATCTAAATAAGTGTAATTATATTCTTCAATTTGTCGATTTAAATCACTCTGTATAATCTCTAAATTCAATATTGAATTTCGCATATTGGATTTATAGTAATCCTCAAATTTCATAATGGTAAAAGTATCCATATGATATACAAAACCCTTTGCCACCACTTCATAAAATTCATCATCATGTACTTGATAATACATCCATGAAGGACTAGATTGTTCTGCTAAGTTGTAATACCTACATCCTGCCGAAATGGTATCACATCCATTATTGATAACCTGTCTAATTGAAACATCAAATTCTTGATCAAATGGATTGTAAGTGGGGGCATCTTGACAGGAATGCAGTATTAGGCTCGTTATTGAGATTAAAATTATTTTGAATTTAAGGTTTAGACTCTTTGATATGATCATACTTATTGGTCTTTACTAGTAAGGATGCGGATATTGGTTTAAAAGATGTATGATTTTCAAATTAGCTACTCCACAACTATCCTCCCAGTAATATATCCCGTACCCCAGGTTGCAAATTGCATATCCATTCTTTTAAGATTATTCGAATCATACAACTGATAAACTATCTTCGACCTATCTAAACCTAAGGTATTTTTGTTCTTAGATGAGCGTATGGCATCGAGGTTTGCAAACCTCGACGAACGGGGAAATTTCATTTTATAGAATTTAATTATTTTTATAAAGCAATATACATTATAAATACATCTAAGAATTCAATAAAAAATTAATCAAAATTTTCTTCTAATGGCCATGTAGAGTATCTAGAATTCCGTTGAAATTCAATTGAAATAAACTTTTTCTCTCTTCAACATTATGAAACCAAAAAGAATTTAAATGCACTTTTCTTTTTGGAATTTTACTAGAATAGAAATTACAATTAACAATTTCATCTGTGTTTAATTCAATAATAACTGAATTAATATCTAAAGCATAACATTCTTTATATGAACTGTGGGTAATACTTGGAAAGATGTCAACAAAATCTTTGTTATAAGGAGGTTCAAAGTATTTTATTAATGCCGCTTCAGTAAAATTTACTTTTTGTTTCTCATTTAATAAATCGTTAGTGAATTTATGAATAAAATCAGATAATCTTTTTACATCTGACTTTTCATCGGATTCTGATTTATCTTGACGTCCATCAATCAATATTGCTCCAATTTCCTCAAAATTACATAAAGAAATCCATATGTCATCATCGGGATTATTAATTATAGACTCTGCATAAATTCTCTGAAGAGTTTGATGATTCTTCAATCGATCAATTGCATTTTTTTCTCCTTCTTTACCATAGGATTGTCCGATATATAGAATTTCTAAATCAAGAAATTCTGCTTCACTAAAATCTCTAGGCAACGTTTGTAGAAAAACAGATACGTTTGCATTTGTTGTAAGTTCGCCCTTTTGATTATAGTACCGAAAAAATGTATAAGGATATTCAGAAACCACCTTTACATTTTCACTATTATCTATATTCTTGAATATTAAGGATTTCTCTTTGACCTCCCCACGGTTATTTATCCTAAAAGTAAGTGAAATGTTTTTTGTATCAATTTTAGTTTTTGAGACATCTAGTGTAACTCTTGGCCTTCTGGAAATGAAATAAATATGACAACTCGAATTTTCATCAAAATAATCAGATATCGCAGGATTATCTAGATTATCTCCTTGCAAAATTAACATTTTGGAAAGCTTCATATTAATAGCATATTCACTTTTGTTTTCATTGTTCATTTATAAAGAATAGCTTTAAAAAAATTTAATTCAATGACTTTGCAGTCGTCATACCTAATCAATTCAAAAGATACACTTTTTACAACAATGAACTCTTATAAACATAACTATATAATCAGAAATCCCCAGCCAAGTGGTAGAAGCGATATAAGGCAGACTAGAGATGTAATGAAGGAAGGAGATACGACGGATGAGCAACTTAGCGAATACTAGTAGCGACTATCCTGAATACAGCTATAGCCTGCCGAATACAAGCGGATGACACGGTCCCGATTTTTCATCGGGATGGCCTCAAATAAAAAACAAATAAACCCTACAACATCCCCTCCAACACTTTCCAGATATTATCTGCGGCGATGACTTGGCCTTTGGCGTTGGGGTGCTTGCCGTCTCTCAATAGCAAATCAGGATGTCCCGCTACGCCGTCTAGGAAGAAAGGCACAAAAATGATGCTGTGCTGCTTGACGAGGTCTTTGAATATCTTGTTGAATGCCTTGACGTAGTCGTCGCCCATGTTGGGAGCGGCGATCATCTCGCAGAGGGCGA
>JALZVD010000231.1 GCA_023300205.1 Akkermansiaceae bacterium
CCACGCTAAGGACTACGTCCGCATGCAGTGGATGATGCTCCAACAAGAAACTGCTGATGACTTCGTGATCGCGACCGGCAAACAAATTTCAGTGCGTGAATTCGTAAGCATGTCAGCTCAAGAAGCGGGAATCACTCTTGAGTTCACTGGCGGGGGAGTCGATGAAATCGCGACCGTAACCGCTGTCGATTTAGAAAAAGCCCCTGAAGTTAGAGTTGGCGATATCATCGTAAAAGTGGACCCACGTTACTTCCGCCCAGCTGAGGTCGAGACCCTGTTAGGTGACCCTACCAAAGCAAAAGAACTCCTCGGTTGGGTTCCAGAAATCACCGTTGAAGAAATGTGCGCAGAGATGGTCGCACATGATCTAGAAAAAGCGAAGCAACACGCCCTCCTCAAGAAGCACGGTCACCATGTTTCCGTCGCAACCGAAGGCTAAAAAACATGGCAATGAATTCTCCTCAAACTCGCCCAGTCATTGGATTTCCGGTGGCAGTTACTTCTTACGCGGATGCGACGCATTGGTGCCAGAAAGCGGCGGGATCAGGAGATCGAGCCTACGCCGTGAGTGCTGCGAATACCCATCTGCTTTCACATGCGAGGCATGATGAAGACTATGGGAAAGTGATGCGACGTTTCGATCTCATTTGTCCTGATGGAATGCCTCTCGTCTGGACTTTAAATGCTCAACTTCCAGAAGCAGAAAAGCTGACAGACCGAGTTTATGGCCCTTCTCTTATGCTAGAGCTGCTAAAATCGACTGAGGGCGCGAGTGACCAAGCCCACTTCTTTCTAGGAGGTTCTCAGAGCACTCTTGATAAACTCAAAGAACGTTTTTCGGCAAATCATGTTGCCGGAATCTATTCACCTCCTTTTGGAGAGTGGCCAGAGGACGAGCACCAGAAAATCAAAGACCTTATTCGAGAATCTCGAGCTAAGTATGTTTGGGTCGGCTTAGGTTGTCCCAAACAGGAAACTTGGATTGCCAATCATCTCGATAGCCTTCCGCCCGCAGTTTACTTTGGGATTGGAGCAGCCTTTGCCTTTCACGCAGGCGATGTAAAACAGGCACCAGTTCTCGTTCAAAAGCTTGGTATGGAATGGCTCTATCGCTTGTGCGCCGAACCACGCCGCCTCTTTAAGCGATACGCTGTCCACAACAGTCTCTTCCTCTACTATTCACTAAAGGATCATGTCACAGGATAATATCCATACCCAGTTCCACCGCTTCGTTGCGCCTGCTGAAAAGGAAATTTTGCTAGGCCAAAAAGGAATTGTTCTTTGGATGTATGGGCTCAGTGGCGCTGGGAAATCCACGATCGCAGCTAAAGTTGAGCGCGAGCTTCATGAATCAGGGCGTTTTGTTGTCATCCTTGATGGCGATAACTTCCGCCACGGACTCAATTCGGATCTCGGCTTCTCAGATGAAGATCGTTGCGAAAATGTTCGCCGCATTTCTGAGGTTGCAAAGATGTTTGCAGCTCAGGGGGTTATCACGATCGTCTCTGTCATCACGCCCAAACAAGGCCTTCGCCAGCAAGCTCGTGAAATCATCGGTGACGCTTTCCATGAGATTTTCATCAAAGCATCGTATGAGACCTGCGCTCAGCGTGATCCGAAAGGCCTCTACGCGAAGGTCGCGGCCGGCGAGATCAAACAATTTACCGGCAAGGACAGCGGCTTTGAGGAACCTACTGACCCTGAGCTAGTGATTGATACCGAATCCCTCACCCCGGCCTTAGCTGCCGAAAAAATTAAATCTCTCTTGCCAGCCGTTTAAATGGTTCTTATTGCGCCGTCATTAAATTTTTCTTAACAAACCAATCTAACTTTATTATCTAATGTCTGATTATAATATGAGTCACCTCGACCAACTCGAAGCCGAGGCTATCTTCATCCTCCGCGAGACCGCCGCCCAATTCGAGAATCCTGGTCTCCTTTTCTCTGCAGGAAAGGACTCCATTGTAATGGCCCACCTCGCTCGTAAGGCCTTCTATCCCTCTCGCCTTCCTTTCCCACTTGTCCAT
Source organism: Akkermansiaceae bacterium (assembly GCA_023300205.1). Classification (GTDB taxonomy): domain Bacteria; phylum Verrucomicrobiota; class Verrucomicrobiia; order Verrucomicrobiales; family Akkermansiaceae; genus Rubritalea. The sequence goes on from JALZVD010000231.1 coordinate 2,028, forward strand.
GTCGATACTGGACATAACTTCAACGAGACTATTGCTTTCCGTGATGCCTATGCTGAAAAGATTGGTGCACGTCTCCACGTGGGCCTTGTTCAAGACTCCATTGACAAAGGTTCTGCAGTGGAGGAAACGGGAGCAAATGCCTCCCGAAATAAGTTACAAACTGTAACCCTTCTCGAAACCATCGAGGAACAACAATACGATGCAGTTCTTGGCGGAGGACGTCGTGATGAGGAAAAGGCCCGCGCTAAAGAGCGCTTCTTTTCCCACCGAAATGACTTTGGCGAATGGGATCCCAAAAACCAACGCCCGGAGCTTTGGAATCTTTTTAACGGTCGCAAGCAGCCGGGTGAAAATTTCCGAGTTTTTCCGCTTTCAAACTTCACGGAAATGGATGTCTGGATGTATATGCATCAAGAGGGTATCGAACTTCCCAGCCTCTACTATGCGCATGAGCGTGAGACCGTCACCCGAAATGGTGTCATCCTTGCTGTCTCTGAGTTTGTGCAGCCCCGCGATGGTGAGACGGTCGAAACGAAAATGATCCGCTTCCGCACTATGGGTGACGCTACCATCACCGGCGCTATCGAATCCAGCGCTGACACGATGGAAAAAATCATCGAAGAAGTCGCCGCAGCGCGTCAGACCGAACGTGGAAACCGAGCAGATGACAAACGCTCTGAGACTGCTATGGAAGACCGTAAAAAAGAAGGATATTTTTAGGTCATACTTCCCTTACAAAAAAGAAAACCTGCTCTCATAATTTCAAATTAATATTTTTATGGATCTCTTACGTTTCACTACCGCCGGCTCAGTTGATGACGGCAAATCAACTCTCATTGGTCGCCTTCTCTATGACTCAAAATCTATTTTTGAAGATCAAATGGAAGCCATCAAGGAATCATCCCGTAAAAAAGGGGATGAAAACGTCAACCTTGCACTCCTCACCGACGGTCTAAAGGCTGAACGTGAACAGGGCATTACGATCGATGTCGCCTATCGCTACTTCGCCACGCCCAAACGTAAGTTTATCGTTGCGGATACCCCAGGACATATTCAATACACTCGGAATATGGTTACGGGAGCCTCCACGGCAAACCTCGCCATCATCCTCATCGACGCTCGAAAGGGAGTCATTGAACAAACGAAGAGACACAGCTTTATTGCCAACCTTCTTCGTATTCAGCACGTCGTCGTCGCCGTGAACAAGATGGACCTCGTCGACTATAGTCAAGAGGTCTACGACAACATCGTCGCAGATTATAAGGCCTTCGCGTCTCGTTTGGATAACATCGTCGATATTGAAACGATTCCCATGTCTGCCTTGAACGGAGACAACATCGTCGATAAATCCACCAACATGGATTGGTATCAGGGCGCAAGCCTCCTCTACCATTTGGAGCATGTTTACGTGGGGGGAGATGAGAATCACATCCAGGCCCGCTTTCCGGTTCAATGGGTGATCCGCCCGCAGAGCACCGAATTTCACGATTTCCGTGGCTTCGCTGGCCGTGTCGCTGGGGGCGTGTTCAAACCGGGTGATGATGTCACCGTCTTACCTTCCGGTTTCTCGACGAAGGTGAAAGGAATTCACAAGGATGAGACCGAACTTAGCGAAGCGTTCGCGCCGCAGTCGGTCACCATCACTCTGGAGGATGAGATCGACCTTTCCCGGGGGGATATGTTGGTTAAGGAGAATAATCCTCCGAAACAGGGCCAGGATATCGATGCGATGATCTGTTGGTTCTCGGCGACCACGCTCAGCGCAAAGAAAAAGCTCATCATCCGTCATACGACGAAGGAGGCGAAAGCAGTCGTGCAGGAGCTGACCTACAAGGTGGATATTAACACGCTCCGAAAAGAGGAGTCCGCCGAGACCTTCTCTCTCAATGAAATTGGGAGAATCTCTCTTCGTATCGCGAGTCCCATTTTCTACGATAGCTATAATAAAAACCGCCACACCGGCTCCTTTATTCTTATCGATCCCGGTAACAACGAGACCGTTGCTGCGGGAATGATCATTTAAGGCCCTAGTGGCCCTTTCGGTTTCCTCTCAATCCTGCGAGTTCGCTCGCTGGATTTCCTCTGTCTTACTCAAAGTAAAAAGCTTTTTGTTGGCTTAAATAGCCTTCCTCATACCTCATAATGTCTAAGCCTTCTCTTGTCGTATTTGCCCATGTTCCACCGCCGGAACATGGACAAAGCATGATGATTGCAGAGATGCTTCACGCCCTCGAGTCGAAAGATGCCGCGATGCAGGTGAATCATGTCGATTCTCGCTATTCGGACGGGATGGATGATATTGGCTCGGTTAACGGGGGGAAGGCTCTGCCAATGCTTCGCTATCTTTGGGAAGCGGCTAAGTATCGATTCCGTGGAACTCGGGTCCTTTACTACGTCGCTGGTCCAGCCAAGCGGAGTTCCATTGTTCGGGATAGCATTACCCTTCTCCTTTTACGGCGACTTTACCCCAAGATAATCTTCCACTGGCATGCCATCGGCTATGGGACATGGGCAACTGGCACAGATCGGAGTGAGCTGTTTGGCTCAGAGCTAGCGAACAGTTTCTTTAGAAAAATAAGTAAATTTGGTCTTCTTAAGCCCGACCTCTCAATCTGCCTGACCTCAACGACGCAGAGCGATGCGAGAGCGGTCGAATCAAAAGAAATTGTAGTTGTCTCGAATGGAATTGCTGATCCCTGCTCTCAGGAAATTTCTCAAATTCTGGATCAGAGAGAAAAACGTCATCAACAAATAACGCAAGAGGGCAAGGAGATCCGGGTTCTATTTCTATCCTACGGGACTGTCGAAAAAGGGCTTCTGGATTCACTCAAATGCATATCGCTCTGGCTCTCGCAGGACAGAGCGAGCCGCTCTATCCACTTGACTCTGGCGGGCGGAATTAGCGACTCAATTGCTGACGAGGTATCGATGGTCATTTCAGAAACGACCCAGAAATTTGGAAAGCGGTTCCGAGTTGAAATTAAAGAGTTTGTAAAGGGGAGGGAGAAAGATGACTGCTTCAGAGAGAGTGACATCTTTCTTGCCGCAAGTCATTGGGAGAGCTTCGGTCTGGTTGCCGTGGAATCGATGGCTTGGGGCTTACCGACCATCGCAGTGCTCTCTGATGGTCTAAAAGGAGTGATACCTGAGGACTATCCCTACACTGCAAAAGTGATGGATCCAGAGGGAATGGTAGATGCTTTAAATTCCTGCCTTAGTGATTTTTCTTCAGAGAAGGGTCGCAGGATTTGTGAGCAGCTCCGAAGAACCTATGAAGAGAGATTCACTCTAGAGCAGTATCAGACCGAAATTTCTACGACTCTTCTGGAATTCACCTCCGCTTCTCAGGAATCCTCGCCGTGAGGGCCCGAAACTGGGCCGACGAAAATGTCAAAAGCCACCCCACAGTTCTATCAAAGCTCTTTGGTCAAAATTAGCGGCAAGTAAAGTTGCCACCGGTGCCTTTTGGTATTCTCTAGCAGGGCTACTTACTAGTGGGGCAAATATCTTGTTGCTTCCATTTTTCACAAAATGGATGGTGCCAGCAGAATATGGGTTATTGAGTATTGTTCAGGTCCTACAGCGGTTAGCTTTATCAATCGTTGCGGCCGGACTGGGTGCAGCTGTAATTCGCTATTACCATCTCTATGAGGGTGACCAGGAACGCTTTCAAAAATTCTTTTCCAGCTCGTTTTGGTTTCAATCCTTTCTGGCTGTACTAGTCGCGTTTGGTATTCTTCTAATCCCGACAATTGGTTGGTTTGGCAGCGGAGTTCTCACTTCTAGTCTTCTTCTACCGTTGTGTTTAATCGTTATTTTTGATCCTCCCCGAAGGCTAGTCAATCAGCTGTTCACTGCCCAGCAGAGTCACCGGCGAGCGAGTAGTAATCAGCTCCTTGGATTCGCGATTGCCACGGTGGCATCAGTTATTCTTGTGGGATATTTCGGATTGGGAGCGGAAGGTAGGGTATGGGGCCTAGCCATTGGTGCACTTACCCTCGCATTCTTCCTGATGTATCAGGGAGATGGTCGAGGAAATCTCAGATTTCAGGTTGATGTCACCGAACTCAAAACCGCCCTCGCCTTTGGTCTACCCCTAGCGTCCTATGCCTTTTGTGTCTCGACGTTTGGTACCATTGACCGGTGGCTTTTGTTGGAGGAATCGGGGCCTACGGAAGTGGGAATCTACTCTTCGTATCGTGTGGTTGCTTTTGGGGTCACTTTTATTTACGCAGCGATCATACAATCATGGTCTCCTCGATATTTTCAGCTTAAAGAAAAAAATAAGTCAGTTTTAGAAGGGCAGTGGTTAATTTTCTGCATACTTCCTCTTTTGGCTAGCGGGTTCATCATAACCTATCCTATGGTGATGCCAATTCTGGTTGATGAGAGCTATTTAGTGGTTGATGACCCTATGATTCCTCTGACTGTGTCGGCTCTGTTGATGGGGCTGTTTACAACACAGACTTGCACGCTTCAGTATCTTCGGAAAACTTCTTGGTTGATCGTTGTTGGTCTGGCTGGAATCACTGGCTGCTATCTAGGTGTCAAATTCCTTGTGCCGCACTATGGGCTAAATGGAGCGGCGACGGGACTCGTAATTGGTTATTCTTCAATGTTTTTGGTTCAAATGGGTATTTGCGTCTGGGTTAATAGAGAAATACTGGGGAATGTGGTCTTACCTACAATTTCCGTATTGCTGGGAGCTAGCGTTATTGGAATTCAAAATATATTTTTTGAGAACATTTCTGATGTATCTAGAATCATACTGGCACTCTTCGTGAGCCTTCTATTCCTTGTCTTTTGGTACACGGGGAATCGTTTGCTTTTAAGATTAAGCGCGCCTAGATAATCTGGTTGAGAATCAGTACGTAATATTCACTCGCTTTCAAAGATATGCTCTACCTTCATATTGGGACACACAAAACTGGAACATCAACAATTCAACAGAGTCTTCGTGACAGTTATGAAGTGCTAAAAAGTGATGGTGTAGGTTATCTGAACCTTTCATATAATATAATTAAAGCTCGTGAGGTGATGAGAGCTGCTGAATTCGACAGTAATCTTGTAGACAAGCTTTCGAAAGAAATTAGCCAAGCTCACGCTAAGGTTGGGGACCTTCCGAAGCTGGTTCTTAGTAATGAGGCGTTCTCAGGTGAGCCTTACAACGGTTATCTCAACTCAAAAGTTGTCGCTGAGATCCTACGAGCTGCAATTAAGGTAGAAGAGGTAAAAGTAGTAGTTTACTTGAGAACTCAAGATCAGTTCGTAGAGTCACTTTACACCCAAAGCATTCACGAGGGAGGGAGTAAAAATTTCACAGATTTTCTTGGGAATTTTTCTGATCATGAAGCCTTTGACTACCACCGCTTAGTTAGTGATTTCCAGGAGGTCTTTGGCGTGGATCAAGTAATCGTGCGATCTTATTGCGATGAAAGCAACAAAGGGCTCTTGAAGGGTTTTTCCAATTTAATTGGAAGCGAACACTTAGCTAAGTGGGCTGGAGGAGATCGTAACTTGGCATACTCAAGAAATGCGTTAGAGATCGCCCGCATCTGTAATCTTGATTTAGATCAATATTCTAAACAAAAACTTCGTAGTGCGCTTCAGATCGTTCTGGCAAAAAAGAGAGGAGAGTCGTTCTCGTATTTCGATGATAGATCGCGTGTCGAATTTCTTGGACGTTTTCGAGATTCAAATTCTAAAATTGGAGTCGAACATGGAACTCAAGGTGGTAAAGACTTCTTCCCAAATTTTGTTGCATCACCAGAGCTAGAAACCGAATCCCCTGATTCAATCAGCTACGATGACGCGGCTTCTCTTATCTTAAAACTCTTCGAGATTGGCGCGGGAAAAAAGCCAAATAGGCTTAAAACAACTTTCATGAACTCAGCAATTAGACTGGTGAAGAGGGTCGGACCTTTGGAAAGAGTCGCGCGGAAAATTTACAAGTAATTTTTCAAAATCCGTCCCGAAGATACTAACGTAAAATCAATCATGTCAATTTTAGCTCTAATTCCAGCCCGCGGAGGCTCCAAGGGTTTACCGGGAAAAAACATCATTGGTTTTTGTGGGAAGCCCCTTTTGGCGTGGTCTATTGAGGCCGCTAAGGACGCCAAGGTTCCTGTCTCGCGTATCGTTGTATCGACTGAAGATCCTAAGATTCGGAAAGTAGCCGAAGAATCCGGTGCATATTGCCCATTTTTGCGACCTTCCGAATTCGCAACAGACACTGCTTCTGGGTTAGATCCAGTCCTACATGCACTTGATTGGTTCGCTGCGAATGAGGATTATCACCCTGAGTGGCTTCTTCTCCTTCAACCGACAAGTCCGCTTCGCACTGCGGCGGATATAGATGGGGCTTATGCGTTAGCCGTTGCTAAAGGAGCAGATTCTGTAATGGGTGTGACAGAAGCACAGTCTCATCCGCTGTGGACTAAAACGATCGATACGAACGGCAGATTAGAGGACTTTTTTGATAAGGAAAATGTCCCAGCGACTCGTCAAGAATTACAGAAGGTGTATGTCGTTAATGGCGCAATTTACCTGATTCGAGTAGATCTGCTTAGAAATGTCAGGGCTTTCTCGAATGACGAAACTTTGGCCTATGTGATGCCGCCAGAGAGATCGGCTGATATCGACACAGAGTTTGATTTTAAAATCGCAAGTTTTTTGAAAAGCGAAACGAAATGAATTTTTTAAGCAACGACAGAAAGTGCTTCGTCATCGCGGAGGCGGGTGTGAACCACAATGGTGACCTAAATTTAGCTAAGGAGCTGATCTTAGCGGCGCATAAAGTGGGGGCGGATGCCGTCAAGTTTCAGACTTGGGTGACTGAGGATATTGTCACGCGGGACAGTGCTTCTGCTGATTATCAGCAGAACAACACGGCTGAGGAATCTCAGTTTCAGTTACTCAAAGATCTTGAGCTTCCTCACGCCGCTTTCGGTGAACTTAAGGTATATGCCGAGGAGGTGGGGATCATGTTTCTTTCCACGCCCGATGATTCGGGGAGCGCGGAATTTTTGGTCAAGTTAGGGATGCCTCTGCTTAAGACTGGGAGTGGGGAGTTGACAAATCTGCCCTTCTTGGCCGAGTTGGCAGCTTATGGGCTCCCGATGATCGTTTCGACTGGGATGTCGACTCTTGAAGAAGTCCGGGTCGCGGTGGAGTTAATCCAGAAGCATAATAATGAGCCGTTGACCCTCCTCCATTGTGTCTCGAACTATCCTGCTGACCCAGCTGAGTGTAATTTAAAAGCGATGGATACAATGGCGCGTGAGCTGGAAGTGACGGTCGGTTACTCTGATCACACCATGGGCATCGCGGTTCCTATCGCGGCAGTGGCACGGGGAGCGCGGGTGATCGAGAAACACCTCACCTTGGATCGGGGCATGGAGGGGCCAGACCATTTGTGCTCGGCTGACCCGACCGAGTTTCGCGCTATGATGGAGGGGATTCGCGACGTTGAGGCTGCCTTGGGAGATGGGGTGAAACGGCCCATGCCCAGCGAGCTTAAGACGCTGGAAGTGGTACGTAAGGAAGTTGTCGCGGGCCGAAATCTCCCGGAAGGCCACGTCATTGAGGCCCGAGACTTTGCCCTGAAGCGTGGCTCGGGTCGGGGGCTCGATCCGGGGTTACTGGAGACGACTTACGGCAAAAAACTGGTTCGTGACGTGAAGGCCGATGAAGCGATCACGGAAGATTTACTCAAGGATGCGTAAAATTGGATTAGTGACAGTGGGTCGTTCTGACTATGGAACGTGCCGCTGTTTTCTGAAGGCTCTGGGCCAATCAGAGAGTTGCGAAGCGTGGCTTTATGTCGCGGGTGCGCACTTGAGTGAGCTGTCAGGAAATACCGTTTCGGAAATTGAAGCTGATGGGTTTGAGATCCGCGAACGCGTCGAAATGGTCGCAGCCTCTGATCGCCCCGGTGCGATTGCGGCTTCGGTAGGGGTGGGGACGCTGCGGTTTGCAGAGCGGTTTGAGAAAGAGGTTCCTGATCTTTTGGTGATTGTGGGTGATCGTTCGGAGTTGCTTGCAGTGGTGACCGCGGCTTTACCCTTCCGCATTCCGGTGGCGCACCTCTCGGGTGGTGAAATTTCGGAAGGTGCGACGGATGATATGGTTCGCCATGCTTTGACCAAAATGAGTCACTTGCACTTCCCCACCAATGAGGAGCACGGCGCGCGCATCTGTCAGTTGGGTGAGGAATCGAGACGCGTCTTTCCGGTGGGTGACCCCGCTCTTGATCGCTTGCGCCAGCCCCCAGGGATGACGCGCGCGGAAATTGCCGATAGTCTGGGGATTGAGCTGCAGGAGCCGGTCGTGGTGGTGACTCATCATCCGGTCACTCAGGGAGAGGAATCTGAGGAGGAGGTGGGCGAATTAATCGCGGCGATGTCTGTGATCGAGGCCACGTGGATCATTACTTTCCCAAATGCCGATCGGGGGGCCCAAGGCATTATTGATCGCCTAGGAGAATTTGCGGAGGAGAACGAGCGCGCGGTTTTTGTGCCCAGTTTAGGTCAGGAGCGTTACTATAGTTTACTGGGTCAGGCTGATGCGATGTTAGGAAATTCTTCCAGTGGTATTTGGGAATCGGCGAGTTTTGAGCTGCCGGTGGTGAATGTAGGCGATCGTCAGAAAGGACGGATGCGCGCCGAAAATGTTTTAGATAGTGAGCCCCAGCGTAAAGCAATTGAGCGGCAATTAGGAAAGGCGCTTGATCCTGATTTTCGAGCAAGCTTGGCGGGCCTCAAAAACCCCTATGGAGATGGAGATGCTGCGGAACGAATTGTGGAAGTTTTAGAGAAGGTGGTGATTGATGAGTCATTGCTCAGAAAACCCTTTGTGGATGTAAAATGAGCGAAGATAATTTTACAGTTTTTGTAGCAGTTGCCGATAAGGCGCGCTGGCTTGCCGAGCTTGCAGAATTTCCGTCGGAGCGACAGGATCTCTATTTCCAGCCCGAGTGGATTGACCTCCATTGTCTGGAGGATTCGGCTCGTGGGCTTGCTTTCCTTTATCAAGAAGGAGAAGAGCGCTGGCTCTATCCCTTTGTGCGTCGGGCCATTGAGAAGATCGGAGAAGAAGATGTCTCGGCTCTTGGGCTTTCCGATATTGAGTCAGCTTATGGCTACGGTGGGCCGATTTCTTCGAGCGATGATCCCGAGTTTTCGCAAAGAGCCCGCGCCTGCTTTTCTGAGTGGTGTCGCGATGAGCGTATTGTCGCGGAATTTGTGAGATTTCATCCTCTCTTGCAGACCGATCGTTTCATAGGTGGGGTGGAGAATGTCACCATCATCAATGATCGTCAGACGGCGGCGATCCCGCTCAAGGGCGAAGAAAATCCAGGGACTTACAGTAAAAATGCCGCTTACATGATTCGCCGAGGCGCGCGAGCCGGCTACCGCGTCATCGAGCAGGATATCGAAATGTTTCCGCGTTTTGTGCAGATGTATCGCGACACGATGGAGATGCTCGGTGCGGCGGATTATTATTACTTTAGCGACCATTACTACGCTGATTTAGCCAAGTTGGTCGCATCTCAAGGTCGTCTCTTAGCGGTTGTGGGTGAAGACTCAGAGGAATGGGTCTCGGCTGGTTTATTCATCGATGGAAAGACTCTTTCGCACTATCACCTCTCTGCCTCGATCACGAGTCGCCGGGTGCCAGGTGCTACAAACCTTCTCCTCGATCACGCCGCTCAGTGCGCCGCGGAGAGTGGGAAAGAATTGCTGCATCTGGGAGGCGGGCGGACTGCTGCTCCCGATGATAGCTTGTTGAAGTTTAAGAGGGAAATGGGATCGCTGGTTTCTGATTTTAAGATTGGGAAGTGCCTTCATTTGCCTGATGACTACGCAGGGCTGATTGCTCGCTGGGAAGAGCAGGGAGGATGCTCTGAAGGAAATCCCGTTTTACTTCGATACCGCCAAAAAATTTAGATGATTAAGATTGAGAATTTTACCATTTCGCCTGCTAGCACGCTGCGCGAAGTTTTAGAGTGCATTGGCAAGAATGCGAAAGGTCTGGCTTTGCTCGTGGACGAGACGGGTCGTCTAATCACCACGGTGACCGATGGTGATTTACGGCGTGCGATTTTGGCCGA
>JALZVD010000232.1 GCA_023300205.1 Akkermansiaceae bacterium
CTCCTCTTTTTTTTCAAACACGAGCTCATGCACCCAATCCTCTAGAAAATCATACCGATAAAGCATCCGTATCGGTAACTTCTTACGACTCAAAAATTGATCAATACTTAATTTTTCCTCATCATCAAATTTCCCAGCCCCGACTATATCCTCTTTGATAGACGCAATCACGTTGGTAAGATTCTTTCCCTTTCCATAACGGAATTCATGAGACTCCTTATCTTCCCATCCCATCGCTCTCTGTAGCGTTTCATGTAGCTTAGCAAATGTAGCATCACCAGAAATAGTAAACCTCCGCCATATCTGCGGAGAGATTTCATAAAGAAAAACCTTCAAGGTATATTGAGTCGGGCATTTTGACATATCCAAATGATAAATTAAAAATCTACACATTATCAAGACTCAATCACAACTACGGGCAATTCCCATTTCACCATATAGCAGAAACTCACTCACTAATTTCATTACTCCTCGATTACTACTAATAAAAGTATGGTCTGCATCAACTACTTTAAATTCCTTGATCCCTTGCAATCTCCCATTATTCACAGACACAACCCCATCATTAGAAGCATCAAGAAGTTTTCTGAAAAAAGGCAACGAACTCTTCTCTCCCATAATCACTGCCCCCTCCACTCCTGCACGAAACTCCTCAGACTGATTACCCATCCATTTACTACTTAGAAACTCCCCCGCAGGGCCTAACACACCCTTGAATAGCCTGAGGGGAGAGTTTCTTATCCAGTCTACTATCTCACTCCCCTTATGAGGAGGCGCAAGCATTACTACACGACCAATTTTCTCAATAGCACTAACCTCTAACAACTCCAACAAACGCTTTACCACCACACCACCTAATGAATGAGTTACAAAATGAATCTTCCTCTCCTGTTCTAGCCACGGTTGAATCTCATTCATCACCAAACTCACCATCTCATCTAGATCATATCGAAATGAAGCATAAGGAATATTCACGGTAGTATAACCACTATCAGATAAATGCTTAACCATTGGTTGCATCGCCCTCACAGAGCGCCATAACCCATGTAATACAACAACAACCTCCTCATCACTCCGTTCATTCACCTCAGGTTTATCCCACGGTAATGGAGGAGTGAGTATTCCCATTCGCCGCACTTGATCTCCAATATTCATGATGATCAGAATACACGAAACCCAACAAAACGGCCATCGAATATAATAAAAACAACATCACTTAAATCAATAGCAAGGAATCCAAATTTACTTACTTAAGTAGATGATCATCCTCTCGTGGTATGGAATAGACACATAACCAGCGGCAACAATCGCCACGAGAATCTTAAATGAGTTAATCTGCTTCCATAGAAACAAAACAGGAGATGCGATCACCGCCATTTTTATTATGAACATCAATCCATTCTTACCCTTAAACTGCTGCTCTATCGCTTCTTTAGTCGCGGCATCTGCAGCCGAATACTCTGCATAAAAACCTTTAAAGAAAGCAAAAGCAGACATTCCTGCCGTAATAATAAAAATTAAAGTTAATTTCTGTAAAAGCTCAGGGTTTGAAAGTGACTTTATTACGAGACTAGGACCAGCTAGCCAAAACATGCCCCATGCTGCACCCATTGCTATAAAATTCGCTAGTTCATAAATCTCCATATTCAATAATATCCTCTTAATCTATTACATTCTTAATTCTCCCACTCCACATCAGCAGCCGTTTCCCAAAGATCTTCCAAAGCATACAGGGTACGCATGTCTTCTAACATAACATGCACCATCACATCTACATAGTCTAACACTACCCAGCGCGCGTCAGGACTACCATCAGAACTATGCGGTTGCTCATCATGCCTCTCCCTTACGTTTTTATCTATATCACGCATGATTGCTTTCAAATGAGGCAATGAAGTCCCTGAGCAAATCACAATAAAATCAGTGATCGGTGATAATCCACGCACATCCAACACCTTGATGTCTTCTGCCTTATTCTCGTCCGCTGCTAAGGCACATGCTTTTGCTAATATTACTCCTGCTATCATTTGTAAATGATCCTAAATTTATCCTATTCAAATACCATCAAAAAAGAAAATTATTTACCAGTAACCAGCGCTAACTCAATTTGAGAAGTTAAGTTTAAGGAATTCTGTGAGGATATTTTCATCAAATGTAGCTCGAAGACGTTTTCCTCTGACGGTGTCTTCAAATGTTGTGTCTTCTTTGAGCAAGTTGAAAGCGAGTTTTCTAAATAGGGCTAAATTCTCTACTGCATGCTCTTTGCGGATTCTTGATTCATCTTCTTTACATGTCATATCCAGTATCCAGTGACATTGATTTTCAATACTCCAGTGCTGTCTGATGAGCTGCGGAAGTAAACTCGCATCAGGCTCATGTGCTGTGATGTAGTAGCGTTTTTGCACGCTCTTCTTACCTGTGATTATTTCTTCTCGATGGGCTTCTACACAGAATATACTGCGTAGTCCCAGCCAGCTATCAATTTCATATTTATCCATACAGTCGATGAAATCGGGAGCCACAACTATACGCCTCTCAATACGTCCATGTGCTTTGCTCTCTTCATCAGAATTGGAGACGACTTCACCTTGCTCTTTGGCATGGGCAACATCTTGATTACTACCAAAGAAGCTCTCCACTCGCTTATGAAGTGTTCTTTGGTTACCCTTCAAGACTAGTAAGTAGTCGGCTTTAGCTAGGTAGAGCTTTTGTGCGATGGATTTTTTGGCAACCCTTTGCATCAAGGCTTACGGTGTGTCCTTTAGCATCGAGTAAATCAATAAGCTGCCGCAGAGCTTTAATCTCATTGGTTTTAGCATCTAATACAAGCTGACCTATGCTCAAGCCGTCCTCACAAGCCCAGACAATGAGCATAGGGAAGATGCTTAGTCTCTGCGGCATTATCAAAGCTATACCGTATAGCCTTACCATCAATTGTAATGAGTTGATGCGCGAGTTCTCCATGGATACCTTGGATTAATCGCAGAGAACACTAGAAGAAAGGTATCATTACTTGGTACTCCATGAAGTTTAGAAACTTTTAAAGCCAAGCCTTCTGGGCTTCAGCGAAGCGGGCCATGTCTTCAAAGCATTCGCATTGATAGATAATGGCGGCATGTGCGATGAAGATTATCTCACCAAAATAATGGCCTTTAATTAGCCAAGTTCGCGGATCATTTAAGTTACCAGACGCTCCAATACTCTCAGAAAACCCACCAGCATACTCTTCAGCTCGTGTTTTGTTAGACATTCAGCCGTTATGATCCTCCATATATAGAGTACAAGTCACATCTGAATCGAATATCATACTCCACAAAATGAGTTATCCCTAGATTATTGTTATTGCTTTAAGAAAAATATTGACCTGTGTTGTAATTTGTTTATTTTCACATTTGATCTGTTTTTTTTAAAAAAAAACTTAAGCATTTATTAAAATAAAATATTATACAATGAAAAACAAACTCAAACATTTACTAGCTGTTTTATCTACAGCAGGATTATCTCAAGGAGCGTCGATTGCTGTGGAAGATATTGATCCAAATGCAGGAACTTACAGTGGGTTCACAGCGACTGCCACAGACAGCAATACTTTTAGTTTAACCCGTACTTTTGATTTTGACAGTGGTGGAACAGATGACACGTTGACCTTTACCTTAACTCGCTCGACTTTCGCTTCAGGCACGATCACTGGTAGCGATGTAACTGTTGGAGCTGTGAACACTGGAGGTAATAACACCAACTGGTATAGTAGCTTTGGAAATGGAGAATCTATAAGTTTTGAGGTTTTAGGCATTACTTACACCTCTGGAGAAATGGACGGAACGACTGTTGTGTTCACCGGTTTTACAGGTTTTACTCGTACTAATTTCACCAATGGCGAGGGTGCTGGCACCGCAGAAATCGATTATCTAATACATACAGGTCCTGTGGGCTCTACAATTGATACATCCACTAATACTCCAATAGATTTGACCAGTGCGGGCAATTCCCAAACAGTATTTGTCACTGCTGAAGACGGAGCGGGAGCTATCAGAATTCGTGATCTGGATCTAACTTTTGAGACCGTGCCTGCTCCTGTTCCAGAACCTGCTTCAACTATGCTTCTAGGTCTTGGTGGACTTGCACTTATTGCAAGACGCCGCCGTTAGTCAACTGCATATAAAAATATTTACTCAAAGCGATCTTCTGTTCATCAGTAGATCGTTTTTCTGTATAAGATCTTCCGCTAACAAACTATCATAGTTTTTATAATCATCTCATCTAAAATGAGAATCATACTGGCACTGAATTGCCAGTCACTCATCTGTCTAGCGCTAGCTGGCAGGTGAACCATTTAGGCTACACTGAGGATACTTTTACTACACTCAAGTCATCATCACGGATCATTCAAAATGGTGGAGCATAGCGGAATCGAACCGCTGACCTCCTGCATGCCATGCAGGCGCTCTACCAATTGAGCTAATGCCCCTCTATATAATCTAGCCCAAACTGAAAACCAGCTCCAACTAAAGTAAGATGCGGAACTGAGTTATCTCCTAAGAACCAAGTTTGCAAGAATTTTATTAGGATTTAATCCCCATACATTAAAATTCATCACCCTTCTTCTCACCTCAACACTACTTCATTATTTAGATCAAACAACGAATCACAAAAAGTCCTTTAATCGCATTCTTTAGACTTGCAAATCAGACACCTTTAGAGTTGTCTCCTTCATGGCAGAGATTTCTCTAGGACTTTCATTTGACGACGTTCTCCTCGTTCCCCAGCACAGCGCTGTAATACCGAACGAGACGAAGATTTCATCATGGTTAACTCAGAATATTGGGCTCAATATCCCAGTCATTTCTGCAGCCATGGACTCAGTTTCTGAAGCTGAATTAGCAATGGCCCTCGCACGTGAAGGCGGTATTGGCGTCATTCACCGTAATAACACCATCGAAGAACAAGCAGCCATGGTCTCTAAGGTGAAGCGCTCAGAAAACGCAGTGATCTACGACCCTTACACAGTAAGAAAAGACATGATCGTAGCAGAGATCCGCCAAATCATGAACGATGAAGGCTTCGCCGGATTCCCAGTGGTTGGAGATGGCAAGAAACTCGAAGGCATGGTCACCGAGCGTGACGTCAGACACAGTGCCAATGAGACTCGTAAAGTCTCAGAAGTAATGACTCCCCTAGAAAGACTCATCACCGCTCCCGCTAACACAACCATCGAAGAAGCTCGCCGCATCCTCTACGTAAACCGTATTGAGAAGCTCCCACTTGTTAATGCTGACGGCACACTAGCCGGCCTCATTACAGGAGCAGACATCGAGAAACGCCTCCTATTCACAAGCGCTGCCAAAGACAATAACGGACAGCTTCGCTGCGGAGCCGCGGTAGGACCTGGACCAGAATGTGTAGAACGTGCTCAAGCACTCATCGCAGCCGGTGCAGACGCACTCTTTATCGATGCCGCCACAGGCCACACCAGCCGTGTTATGGATGTCATCACCACACTTCGTGAACTCGGTGACACCCCCATCGTAGCAGGAAACGTCGTCACTCGCGCAGGCGCAGAAGACCTCGTAAATGCAGGAGCATCTGCTGTAAAAGTGGGTGTAGGCCCCGGCTCCATCTGCACCACGCGTGTAGTTGCAGGTGTTGGAATGCCACAGTTCACCGCCATTCAGAATGTCGCTGGCTACTGCCGTGAAAAAGGTGTAGCCGTCATCGCAGACGGTGGCATCCGCTACTCTGGTGACGTCGTAAAAGCCATCGCAGCAGGCGCAGACCTCGTCATGCTCGGCTCTATCCTAGCGGGTACCCGTGAATCACCAGGAAACATGGTCCACTTCCAAGGCAGAAGGTTTAAGTCATACCGTGGCATGGGCTCGCTCGGAGCCATGCGCAAAGGATCCAAAGACCGCTACAGTCAAAATGCCTCCGGAAAAATGGTCGCAGAAGGAGTCGAAGGCCGTGTCCCATACAAAGGCCCCCTCTCAGACGTCATCTTCCAGCTCATGGGAGGACTCAAGTCAGGACTCGGATACGTTGGGGCGAATAACCTAAGCGAACTCCGCGAACGCGCCACATTCACCCAAATCACTGCCGGTGGACTCCGTGAATCTCACGCCCACGACATCACCATCACTGAAGAACCTACTAACTACCAGCCACTAAGCTAAAGTAGTTAGGCATCTAGACTTATCTCAATTTTCTAATTCTCTAAACATGCAAGAAATCAACCACGTAGCCGTCCTAGACTTCGGCTCCCAATACACCCAACTTATCGTCCGTCGCGTCCGTGAGCTAGGCTGTTTTGCTAAACTCTATCAACCTGAAAACCTCGCAGAAATAGGTGAACCAGGCGCCATTATCCTATCAGGCGGACCATCATCCACCAGTGACTCTGATGCACCAGACATCGACTTTGAACTACTCAAATCCTATAACGTACCCGTCCTTGGAGTCTGCTACGGCATGCAGCTACTCAACATCAAGTTCGGCGGCAGCGTCAAATCCAGCAAACACCGTGAATACGGTCAAGCAGGACTATTCCCAGTCGCTACAGAAGGACTCTACGCTGGAATTTCAGAAGAAAGCCAAGTATGGATGAGTCACTCAGACACAGTAGATAACCTAGCAGACAACTGTAAAGTAATCGCCAAGAATCAACACGGAACTCCAGTTTCACTTCAATGGGGTGACTCATTCTATGGTATCCAGTACCACCCAGAAGTCACTCACTCACACGAAGGAACTCAGATCCTCAAGAACTTCCTAGACACCGCAGGTGAACTCGCAGAATTCAAGATCGAAGACTTCAAACAAGAACTCATCGCAGGCATCCGCCAAAAATGCGGCAACAAAAAAGTCGTCTGCGGTGTCTCAGGTGGAGTAGACTCAACAGTCCTCGCCGTCCTTCTCAATGAAGCAGGCGTTAACGTCCAAGCCATCTACGTCGACCAAGGCCTCATGCGCAAAAACGAAACCGCTGAAGTAGAAGCCAACTTCAAGCGTATGGGGGTCCCCATCACCATCGTTGACGCATCAGAAAGATTCCTCACCGCACTCGCCGGTGAAGCAGATCCTGAGAAAAAGCGTAAAATCATTGGAAACATGTTTATCGACGTCTTCTGGGATGCTGTTGGTGATGCAGAAATGCTCGCCCAAGGCACCCTATACCCAGACGTCATCGAGTCCGCATCCAACGAGAACTCAAAAGCTTCTACCATCAAAACCCACCACAACAGAGTTGCCCGCATCCTAGAAATGCAAAAAGAAGGTAAAGTCCTAGAACCACTCGCAGAACTCTTCAAAGACGAAGTCCGCGAGCTAGGTGCCACCATGGGAATTGACCAAGACATCCTCAACCGTCACCCATTCCCTGGACCCGGCCTCGCAGTCAGATGCCCAGGTGACCTCACCAAAGAGAAACTAGACATCATCCGTGACTGTGACGCCATCTTCATTGAAGAACTCAAATCTAGCGGCTGGTATGAAAAAACGTGGCAAGCATACGCAGGCCTCATTCCAGTAAAAACCGTCGGAGTTAAAGGTGATGAACGCAGCTACGAATTCGCAACCAACCTACGCGCCGTTATCTCAGAAGACGCCATGACTGCAGACTGGGTAGACCTCCCCACCCCGCTCCTCAGAAAAGTCTCCAGCCGCATCCTTAACGAAGTCGACGGTATCAACAGAGTCCTTTACGACATCTCCAGCAAACCACCAGCATCCATCGAGTGGGAATAGTACCATTACCCTAAGCAAGATTTATAAAACAAAAAGGCATCGAAGC
>JALZVD010000233.1 GCA_023300205.1 Akkermansiaceae bacterium
CGACAGGGCGAATCGCTGATTTAGGCCACACCATTTGCATCGATACCGGGATCACTAAGGGTAAATTTCTTACCTGCCTGAACCTCGATGATTATTCCTTCGCTCAAGCAACCCAGGAGGGTTCCATATTTGAGAGAAAACTCGAACGGACGTAGCCTTTCTACTCAAGAGCCCCCCCATCGCCCTTAAATTGAAAACCGCTCTTTATTGCTATTGAGACTCATTAGCACTAATAGAACCATATCAAGCAGACGCTGATTCATCAACAGACGGGAGTTTTTGGCTTCGAGCTGGTTCATTTTAGCTGTCCCTCAGGGGGGCGACAGACGTGGGCAGATGCACTGCGCCCGGGCTCCTTGCATGTGGTGCTGAACCTGAGCGGCGAGGGTTTGGTGATCGCGCCTTCAACTCGGCTCACTCTCCTCCCCCGCACGCTCGCGCTCTTTCGCACGCCGGAAATTTACCCGCTGCTGACGGCGACTCGCTTTGCTACGAGCCAGCCGCATGAGTTTCTCCTGCTGATCCTGACGATGGAATCTGTCGAAAAATCCTTCGGCCCGTTGATCGGGGGCTTGCGGAAAAATCTCGGAATCTTACGCCGCTGGAGCGAGCGGGAAGCGCAGTTCTTCGAGGATGTCGTTTCTCCTCCGGTGCCGGAAGCTGCGAAGAAGGCATGGTATCTCGCTAAGACGCTGGAGATGCTTTCGCTCCACCTTTTCCACCAACCAGAGCCAGAGAAGGCCCTCTTCTGTTCGGTGGTTAAGGAGAATGCGCATCGGTATGTGCGGGAGGCACTCGGGCTACTGGAAGCGCGACTGACCGAGCCGCTGGATCTTCATGATCTAGCGGAAGATGTCGGCTGCGCGCCGCATTATCTAAGTCGGCTCGTGAAAAAAGGGACCGGCAAGACGCTGCTTCTCCATCTGCGCGCTTTCCGGATCGAGAAAGCCGCAGAGCTACTTGCGAGCAATCGCTACAATGTTACTGAGGTGGCGATGGAGGTGGGCTATTCGTCACTCTCGCATTTTTCAAAAGCCTTCGCGCAAGAAAAGGAAATGACGCCTTCTGATTTTCTAAAAAGGCAGGCGTAGGTTTATCCATCTAGGTTGTCTCTTCTGCCGTCTAGCGGGCTGAGAATTTACCAACCACGAAATCTACGAAAAAGACGAAACCTATTCTCTGCCGAAGCCCTTCTAATTTTCGTTCCTTTCGTAGATTTCGTGATTGGTCATTCTTGGCTAGGTTATCCACCCGCAACCAAGCTCCCTGAATCTCATCCATCTACGGTTGAAGACTTCCAGCCCCACTAGAACTCGCTTGCGGGGCGTGGTTGATAAGCGGCGAGGCACCGCGACTCCTTTACGTGGTTTTGGGCTGGGAGGACAACCGGGACGGACGATCCTGCGCACGCTTTGGCGGGAGATGGCAACTGACCGCTCATCGTTCGCAATCGGGCAGCAGCACACTTCCTCTTGATGGGAGAGAGTCTGTTCATGATGAAAACCAAAAAAGCCGCCGCTTCAGTGAATGAGTGGATCACGAAGCTGGAGATCAGCGATCCCTCCTTCTGGAATCATTTTTCGATCTTCTCTGACTGCAGCCTTACTCTTGAAACGGGGATCTCCTCAGTCGAGACCACCATTGATCTGTCCTGCGCGCACCTGAGTGACAACCACACCCTCGCGCTCCCCTGCTCTGGGCTCTCGCTTGATATCCACGAGTTTGATCAAGTCTACGCGACCGGTGGCAATCGCTTGGGCGAGGACCACGACACACTCAAACTGATTTCTAAAAGCGGGCATCTCCACGTAAGTCTCTCGCCGATCAGGAAAGAGGAACTCACGCGGCTCGATCAATTCATCGGCGCTCACGCCGAGGATATCATCCCGGAAACGGCGTGGTGTGAGCTGGGAAAAAAGCCGCACCTCCCTCCGGTTTGCCCTTGCTGTGAAGAGGCTGGAGAAATGCGCGTGCGAAGCCTTGGCAGCAATCCCCTCACCACCATCCTCTCCCACAGCGCGGCGGAGCAACTCGCACTAATCGTTTCTCTAAATGGCTTCGGCGGCGCGCTCACGATCCCGCACTCTCCCTCTACCCTGCTGGCCTCCGGTGACTGGCTCATCAGCGAATCCAGACGCGACCGCATCCGCTGGAATATCCGCTACCTCCACGCCTTCCGCGTGGAGCCGATCTACCTGGAAGGAAGCTCACATCACGCCCTCATTTTAATGAACTCACACGGCCAAGAGGTCGGCTCACTTGCCGCTCCCTCCGATAAAGTCGCGGTCACCTGGCGCTCGATCCTGGAGCGATCCCATCACCTTTACCAAATGCGCGAAGCTTAATCCTGTGATGAAAAACGAAACAATTCCCTGCTTTTCCAAGATGCCCCGGAGCTATCCCTGCCTCTGCCGCCTCTTCCTCCCCCGTCCGATCCGGGACCGCCGGACTTACGATAAGATCTCGCGAGTCGTCGCCGTCTTCGCGGAGTTCAAGAATGAGATGTCGATCGACCAGCGCGACTACATCGATCTCCTCGGAGAAATCTTAGCACGCTATGAGGAAATCGCCCGCGTCCGCCGGAGCCGCAATCCACGCAAGCTCCTTAAGCGCCTGATCGAGGAGCATAAGATGCGCATCGCCGACCTTTCTCCGATCTTAGGAAAGTCGCTTTCGCTTGGCTCCATGATTCTCAGTGGCCAGCGCACCATCACCCCAGAACACGCCGTGCGACTGGCCGACTACTTCGGCATTCGACCAGACGACTTCCTCGTCGAGCAATCAGCCACCATGACAATTGACCGCTAATCAAGAGCAATTGACCGACAGCCACTAGCTCACTCCCACCCCAATCTTGTAGAAAATCGTTTTTAAAATGATTTCCCGTCACTTTTTTCTCCTTAATTTTTTGCTTTAGCGATGGAGGTTAATGCGACGCCCCCCCACTAAAATGTCCACTCCTCCCAAACTCCGCACTTTAGAAAACTCTCCTACGGTGAGCCTCTCGCTCGTGCCCAAGTCTGAGACACCAGATCGTCCCGAACTCCACGCCCACCTGAGCGGGCACCAAGGCCGGCTCGCGGGATCATTTTTCACCGCCATCCTCTCCACCTGTGCGCTGGGAGTCAGCTTGACCTTCATCATCACTCATCACGAGATTTTCACGACCGAAGATACCACGATCCCCATGGAGGTGACCACCGTCATCGATGACACCCCACCGCCTGAGAAAAAGATGAAGCCCCACATCCGGCACTCCCTGATTTCAGTGAATGACCGGAAGGCTCCAGTCGTTCCTATCTACGAAAAGCCAGCCAAGCCTGAGTTGGCAGACATCACCCCACCCGCTTCCAAGCTAGACCCCACCATGGATCTCATCGCCCTTGAGGAGACCTTTGAATCAGCATGGGAGGAACCGAAGAAGCCAACGCCCGTGGTAAAGCCTCAGCCGATCAAGAAACCACAACCGATCGCCAAGGTGCAGAAAAAAGGACCCGATCCTCGCGAGATCGAAGCCCGTAATAAAAGACGAGCCCAAGAGCGCGCTGCGATGCTCGCAAAAAAAATTTCCAAACAAGCTCAGGTCGTCTCACGATCCACTCCGACTTACCCACGGACCGCTCGGCGGAAAGGAATCGAAGGCCGCGTGATCGTCGCCGTAACCGTCTCGACTTCTGGAAAAATCTCCAGCTCATCCGTGAGCCAAAGCAGCAGCAATTCATCGCTCGACGCCGCCGCGCTCAAAGCAGCCCGCAAGTTCCGCTTCAGCCCTGCGAAGAATGGCCTCGGCCAAGCGGTAGCGGTAAGAAAATCGATCCCATTCACCTTCAAGCTGCAAGGATAAGACGTCATCACAACCGAGCGCTAATTCTTGGCAATCGGGCGACAGCGCCTTTCGCGCCCCGTCATTAACTTACCCGCGTGATGACATTTACCAAGTGCCTTGCTGCCCTCGCCCTCTGCTCCCTCACCCACGCCTCGGAGGTCGACTTCGAGAAAGATCGTCAAGCCATTTTAAAAATGGCGGGAGCCTTCAAAGTCGAGTTCACCTTCGCCGAGACCGTCCCTCTCACAGAGGGCTACGAACTCAAAAAACCTTACGAAGCAAATGCCCATGAGTTGGTCAAAATCGCAGAGGATTCAGGCAAGCGCATCGTGCTCCAGCACCTCCTCGTGGCAGAAGACTTCGCCGGCCCCACCGTCATCAAGCACTGGGCACAGGTCTGGCAATACGAAGACGCCCGCAGCCTCAACTTCGTGGGAAATAAGACATGGGAAACAAGTGATCACTCAACGGAGGAGACCAAGGGAACCTGGACCCAATTCGTCACTCAGATCGATGACAGCCCACGCTATAAAGCACAGGGCCGCTGGGTTCACGATGGCAACTCATCGGCTTGGACCTCCGCCCTTTCCACCCGCCCACTCCCCCGCCGCGATTACACGAAGCGGAAAGATTACGACCTCCTCGTCGTCACTAACACCCACATGATCACGCCGGATGGATGGGTCCACGCACAGGATAATCGCAAGCTCGTAACTCGTGATGGGCAACGTAAATCCCTCTGTGTTGAGAAGGGGCTCAATCACTACCAGCGCGTGGAAGAAAAAGATGCTACCAAGATCTTCGCCGAGGCAGATGCTTACTGGGCAAAGACACAGCACTTTTGGAAGGACGTTCGTAGCGCGTGGCTTGAGATTATCGAAAAGGCCGACAAACCCGTCTCCTACGCGCGCAGTGTCGATGGCAAGCGCCTGACTTCATCGATGGGCGAATTCGTTGATCAGATCGAGGATGAAGACGCCACAATCACCCGCGCGGAGATCGATGCCGTCATCTCTAAATTCCTCCGCTAAAAGCCGATGACCTCTCGACTCGTCATTCCCCTTCTCCTCCTAGCAGCGTGTGGATGTCTTGCAGAGGAGGAGGCCCTGATGATCGGGGAGACGGTGATTACCGCCTCCCCGATCGATGAGGAAGAAACAGCACAAAAAACGAGCGAAAGCCGAATCACGGCAGCGGATCTGCTCGCCCGTGGATCGATCTCACTCCCTGATGCGCTCCAGCGCGAGCCGGGAGTTTCGGTCCCCTTTGACACCGCTGGAGTCGACTCACTTGTGCCCTATCTTCAAGGTGGCAGTAAATCGATCAACATCCGAGGACTGGAGGGGAATCGCATCTCAGTCCTGCTCGATGGCATCCGACAGCCAGAAGACTTCACTTCACGTTCCTTCCAGGGCGCGGGTGGTCCTGGGCGTGTCTATTTCGACCCCGGCGTCCTCTCTGGAATCACGCTCTACAAGTCCGCCACTGCTGGTTCAGACGCCCTAGGCGGCGCAGTGGTCGGCGAGACCGTGAGCCCCTCGTCGCTGCTCGGACCCAGTCTCGATGGCCGCATTTTAAAAAGCCAGACCAGCTTCGCCAGCAGTAACCAGAGCTGGAACCAGCGCCTTGCCGGAGCATGGGGAAATGGCGACATCGCCACCAGTGCCGTCTACCTCATCCGCCGTGGCCACGAGCAGGAGAATAATGGCAGCGCTCCCGCAAACCCAGCTGACACTGAGAGCCAAGCGCTCGTCTGGAAGGCCGTCCTCCGGGGGGACGAATGGACTTGGGAACCCACCCTCGATCTTTTTAAATCTCAGGGATTTGTGGATCTTAATAGCATCGAGGTGGACTCACTGATCGGAGAAACTCTCGAAGCGAGCAACGACTCAGAAACGACACGCGAGCGGCTCAGTCTCGACTTCCGCTACGAGCCGAGTGCTCCGCCCATTTTATTCGATGAACTCAGCGGCAAGATTTACTATCAAAAATCACGCTCGCAAAACCTCAACATCCAGCGCGTCCTCACCCCAGTAGGATCACTCAGAAATCGGACGAACGAACTCTTCTACCAAACCGATATTGCAGGACTTAATCTCAAGGCGAGCAAGGAGATCGGCGACCACTTTTTCACCCTCAGCTTCCAGGGATCGCGGAGCGATATCACGAGTTCCCTCCTGCGCACCGATGAACCATCAGCGACCGATAACCTCCCCAATCTCGCTCCCTCCATAGTGTGGAGAAATGGGCTCAACTTAAGTGACGAATTCAAGATCGGGAAGTGGTCCATCAACCCCAGCCTCCGCATAGAAGACTACCGGATCGACCCCGAGAACACCGCTGATTTCTTAGAGCAAACCAAACTCCCGATCTTCGATGAATTCGGCCGCCTCAGCGGCGAGCGCACCGTGGAGGCCGTGGAATATGAAAACTTCATCATCTCCCCCAGCCTTATCGTGAATTACCAAGCTACCGACCGCGTCGAGCTTTACGGATCTTATGCGAGAGGCTTTCGGAATCCCACCGCGGAGGAACTTGCGGGAGTTTTTGTCCATCCGAACAATGTCTCGATCACCCTTCCGAACCCCGATCTGGAGGAGGAAAACTCACACAGCTTCGAGCTCGGCGCGCGCTATGAGACCGACTTCCTGAAGGTCGATATTTCGACCTACTACAATCGCTACGGGAACTTCCTCGAGAGCAATGTCCCCACCGGCGAGGTGCTCGATGGACTCGCGGTGCAGCGCACTGAGAATGCGCGTGACGCGGAGATCTACGGCATGGAGCTAAAGTTTGATTGGGAACTCGGCGAGCAGTATGATCGTTTTTCAGGGCTCAGTCTCGGCGGCTCATTCGCTTACTCGCGAGGCACGAGCGAAGACGAACCGCTGAACTCCGTGGAGCCGTGGAAAACGGTCGGGTATTTGGCTTATGAAAACCCTGAGGCCACCTGGGGCTTCGAGCTCTCCGGGACTTATCTTGATGGAAAAGACGCCTCACAAATTAGCGGGGACCTCGCCCCGACCGACAGCTACTTTTTGGTAGATCTCATCGGCTATTACCACATCAACGATCAAGTGACCCTGCGGGCCGGTCTTAAAAATCTGCTCGATGAAGAATATGTCCTCTGGAGTCGGGCGAACCGAGGCGGCGGTCACGATGGCGGCTCCAGCAGCTTGGATACCCAGCCGGGGCTGAATGCTTTCATCGCCCTGGAGCTCGAGTGGTGATGGCAATTGAGAGCTAAATTCTCTCAAGCGAGCGTCAGCGGAAAGATCGATAAAAGGCGAGAGTCTGGGAATGCGGAACTTCCTCTTCTTGATCAGCAGCTCACTTTTTCTCACTCCAGCAGTCGCGCAGTTTATCACCCCGGAATGGCACGGTGGTGCTACCAGCGAGCATGCCGCGTGGGATATTTTCACGGAGGCGAGTCTCAACGAAAACCTGCCAGATGCAGCCGCTGATTCGCCTACGAATGACGCACGCATCATCTGCACCACTTCCAGCGCCTTCCTGACGAGTTCCGGAAATATCTACAGCTTTCAGTCCGCCTCCGCCTTTCAGCTCGATGATTCGACGAATTTCCCGGTCGAGAATATTTTCCTGCAAATCTCAGCCCTCGGGAGCGAGATCGACCCAGACACCGTCAGCCTCATCGCCACCGATGACAGCGGAGCAACCACGCAATATTTCCCCACGCAGAACTTCGTCTTAGACCAGCAAGAACTTGAGGGCGAGTTCGGCGGACTCGGCACCACTTATGCCTTCCAATGGAATCTCAGCGAAACCCCTGTGAGCGGAAGCTACAGCATCCTCTTCGCCGCCGCTGAGTCATCGATGAGCCTTGATGAAGTCGCGCTCCACACCTCGGACAGCTACCTGAAAGTCCCCATCCCTGAGACTCCGATCCCAGATCCCACGATGACGATCGCAGACGGGATCATCACCCTGAGCTGGCCTCCCACTTATCTCCTAGAAACGACGACCACTTTTTCGACTTGGGCGGAAGTCAGCGAGACCAGCACCTCCGCGGGTTCTAACAGAGTGACTCTCCCCCTCTCCGCTGAGGCCACTTTTTTCCGCTTAAAGCAAGCGAGCGTCAATTGATCGCAAGCGAACGGCAGCCCCGATTCGACAAAGACTCTTTACTCACATTAGCTTATGAAAAACAAAACACCGCAAGCCCTCCTATCTCTTCTTACGCTCACCGCCGCACAAGGAGCCACCGTCTGGAAAGATGCTTCTAATGCGCTCGCGAGCGCGAGCTGGGACACCTTTGCCACACCGAATACGACCGGCGCAGTCGCCCCTCTTTTTTCTCAAGGAACAGCGCAAGCCTCGACCGGCACACTCATCACAGCCAGCGATCTCGGCACCACCATCATCGATAACTACAACCCCTCGATCGGCGGACTAGGCTCTAATCCGAGCACCTATTATTTCCACGATGGCGGCGCGACTTGGACCACAGACATCACCCTTTCCTCAGAGGTCACCTATGTGCGCGTGAGTTACTCATTGCTCGGATTTGGCGGAGGCGGACCCGAGGCCTACCCTTCCGCCCCTGAGATTTCCGGAGCCACCTTGCTGAACTCCAGCAGCTATTCGGGGGGAACGAACACCGTCTTCTTCGCCGATCTCCAGCTCGCAGCCGGAAGCAGCAGCATCACCGCAGACTTCGGTGACGCCCTCTTTCCCCAATTCCCGGGGAGCTTCCGCTCGGTCGATGGCGTGCAGATAGAACTCTTCGATTCCGCACCAATCCCCGAACCTTCAGCTGTGCTCCTCAGCCTAGCGGGAGCAATCACTTTGCTGCGCCGCAGGCGCTAAAGCACCCGGAATCGGCCCGTTGCAGTGTGGATGCTGGCAGCGGGTCGATTTTGCTTTTGAAAAAGACAGCTTTTCTCTCTAAGAAATCATCTTCAGACCCGTTGAGTTCTTAAACATGCGTCGCCTCCTTTTTCTCCTCCCTCTTCCACTAACAGCACAGGACGTGCTCCCAGATCTTCTCGTGACCGCGAGCCGCTTTCCGGAAGCTGCCGCCGCAGCTCCTTACACCACTGAGATCTTCACGACTCAGGATCTCGAAGA
>JALZVD010000234.1 GCA_023300205.1 Akkermansiaceae bacterium
AATACGGTCTCGTTTTGCTTGGTGGAGATGTTGTCTGATGTGGTGGCTATTTGAGGCTCTGAGAGGATGAGCTTGGAGGCTTGTGTGAACTGTTCGTTGGTGAGGCCGTCAACGTCATATCGCTGAATAACACGAATGTTTATGAGTTCTGTTAGGTTGAGATTTTCTTTCAGGTCATGAAAGAGTGAGCGAGCTTCAGCATTAAACTCAGATTGTTTTTCGACGAATAAGCGGTGCATAGTTATGACTTTTGTTAGAGGTGTTACAATTGTGAAATAGGAGCGGTTGATGAGGATGGTTATTTCCTAATGGGCTCGATGGGGGCTTGAGCAAGATCCTTGAAGCTATTGATCTGGGTCTGAATAGAGGGAGCTTCTTTAGTTTCTATTGTCCAGCGTTCCTCGTCTTGGCTTCTGTAGAACATGAAGTTTGAGATTTCAGTGAATCCATCAGTGCCGTGGATGGTGACCTGGTTGGTCCCTGAGCTAAGAAATTTACCGTTATGAAATTGGTGGGTGAAGGGGTCGCCTTTTGGTTTTAGATTGTCTAATAGTCCTTCTTCAGAGCTGTAGAATACAGAACGGATGACCCCTGAAGTAGAATTTGATCCGAGTGTGATGGTTGCAGATGGGACTAGGATGACGCCGAATTTGGTGTTGTTGCTTACAGGTTGAGACCACCAGGTTTCTATTGTTTTAATACTGGCATTTTCACCGTCTACAGGTGTGTTTGCTTCATAGGACTTGGCGGTATCGAAGTTGTGCTGCTTGGAGGTGTAATGAATAAGAAAGGCGAAAACTCCAATGATAATGATGTAGCAGGCGAGAGTGGCTATTTTTTCGATGGGTGATGTTGGTGTTTTTATTTTCGCCGGTATGACCACAATCTGCGAATCTGTCTCTGAGCTGAATTCATCGTCATTCGTACTAAGATCAGGAAGTTGTTCTTTGAGTTCGCTGCCTTCGTGTGACTCAAGTGAGCTTATGATCTCTTGTTCGTCCGGTAGGTTGATGACGAGCTCTTTTTCGGAGAGTGATTTTAGAGGAGACGCCAATTTATTAGCGGCGAGGATTTTGTTGATTTCGTCTAAATCTTCTGAAGAGGTTTCTATTAGGTTGTCATCATTGTCTAGGTTCCAGAAATCTAGGTCATCAGATAGAGTATTGTCTTGATTAGAGCTGTCTTGGGGAGTTTGATTATCTGGCGAATTCGATTTATTGGGCATTTTGTGGCAGTGTTTGGTTGCTGTTGGTTTTGTAGCTGTGAAAAATGGATTTGGCGAGTGGTAAAAAGCTCGAATTTGGAAGAAATTGATAGTTTGCTGGTAAAAATAAGTTGCTTATGTTATAATCCTAGTCAATCAATGGGCCATCCACCAAACTAACCAATAGAATTTATGGCAGATAACGAAGATAAGAATCCAGAGAATGTAAAGGGAGAATTTTATGTAGATAGTCAGTGCATTGATTGTGATCTTTGCCGTGAGACAGCACCTAATAATTTTACTCGTGAAGATGACGAAGGATACTCCTACGTTACGAAGCAACCTGAAAATGAGGAAGAGCGCGAGCAATGCGTTGAAGCGATGGAAGGTTGTCCGGTAGAGGCGATTGGCGAAGACGGTAAGGATGGATAAAAAGTTTTCAGCTCGTTCAAATTTTAAGAAGAAACAAGGCTCGCAATCCATTGAGTGGATGCGGGCTTTGTCGTTAAGGCAGTGGCGACATGGTGAGCCGGTGAAGGATCCGGCTAGGAATATTCATCATGCGGGTGAATTTCTGGATAAGCTTTTAGAGGAGGTGGGTGCTGTTGGTGGGCTGGAGGAGAAGCAGTTGGAGGAGGCTTGGTCGAAGGTTTCGGGAGATTTTATAGCGAAGAATTCTAAGCCAGAGTCGCTGAAGAAGGGAGTGTTGGTATTGAGGGTGGTGCAGCCGGCTTTGAGGTTCCAGTTGGAGCAGATGAAGGGGAAGTTGTTGCAGAATTTTAAACGTGAGCTTGGAGAGGGTGTGATAAAAACGATTATTCTAAAAGTATGAAGAGACATTGGATATTTGATTGGTCAGGGACTCTTGTCGATGATATGGGCTTGGTGGTATGTGCGACTAATTATGTGCTGGGGAAATATGGGAAGCCGGTGATGAGTAGGGAGACTTTTAGGAAGGAGTTTTGTTTGCCGTATGAAAATTTTTATCTTAAACATCTGCCTGGGACGGAGATGGAGGAGGTTGAGGCTTGTTTTAGAGAGGGGATGGCTGGGTCTGATGAGGAGGTGACTGTGTTGCCTTATGCTAGGGATTTTTTAGATTCCTTGAGGGCAAGTGGCTGTAAGCTTTATGTGCTGAGTAGCATGTGTGATAAAGAGTTTGGTAAGCAGGTGGAGGATCTTGGGATGGATCATTATTTTGAGGAGACTTATGCGGGGGTTCTGGATAAGCGTGAGGTGATTGGTGAGATGATGGAGGAGCATGGAATGGGAAAGGGTGATAGTGTTTTTGTAGGTGACATGACTCATGATATGGATACAGCGCATCATGCTGGGATTATGAGTGTGGGGGTTCTTACGGGGTATAATCATGCGGCGTTGTTGGCGGGGTCTGAGCCGGATGTAATGGTGAGGGATTTATCGTTTATGCAAGGTGTGGGAGGTTTTGAGAAATTACGGGCTGATGTGGTGAAAATACGTGGGTTGGAGCTGGCTACGTTTATCGGGGTGCCGGATGAGGAGCGGGCTGGTCAACAGGTGCTGAAGGTGCATGTGGATATGACTCCAGAAGTGAGTTTTTCTGAGCTTGGTGATGAGATTGATGGTGGTGTGGATTATTATCAGGTGTCGCTTCGGCTGAAGGATGTGGCGCTGGGGAAACCGCGAAAGTTGATTGAGACGTTGGCTGAGGATTTGGCTAAGGTTGTGCTTGATGAGTTTTCTGTGGTTAAGGTGAGGGTGGAGATAGAGAAATTTATTTTGCCTGATACGCAGCATGTTGGTGTTGAGATTAGGCGTTGAGTGAGCTGGTTGTTATTTTGTTATTATAAATAATGTCATTGACTATTTTGTATTTTCAGTAAATACTGAAAAAGTAAAAACAAAGTAGTCATGAGAAGCGTAAATTTAGACAAGGCTGTGCAGGGAATAGAAGTTTTCTATGATGCTCGTTGTGCGATGTGTGTGACATTTGTGGAATGGTTGGTGAGGCAGGAGAGGGCGTATGATGTGGTGTGCTTGGATTATCATTGTGATGAGGCGCGGCGTGTTTTTCCTGAGTTAGGAGATTATGATCCTGATAAGGAGATGGTGGTAAGGGTGGATGGGGGAGAGATTTATCAAGGAGCGGAGGGGTGGATTTGTTGTTTGTGGAGCTGTAAGAAGTATAGGGATGTGGCGAAGAAGATGAATAGCCGGTTTCTTTTGCCTATGGCTAAGAAGGTGTGCCATTTGGTTAGTGAGAACAGGCTGGTGTTTAGTAAGGTTTTTTTCAGAAAGAAGAATGAGGAGATAGCGGTGGAGGTGGATAGAGAGCATCAAATTCATTGTGAAGGAGGGTGTGAGTAATGGATTTCTGTATTTACTGGGCAGCGTTTGTTCTGGGGGTGGTGATTTTAGCAAATTTCATTGCTCCTGGGAAACTGGGTTATGAGAGAAATCTTGTGAAAATGGAGCCTTTTATTGCTGATGTGTTTCGGGTGCATAGTGGGTACATTGTTCTGACGATGCTAGGG
>JALZVD010000235.1 GCA_023300205.1 Akkermansiaceae bacterium
TATGCGTTCTCGAAGAGGAGTCAAAAAGATCTGTGGACGACTCCAGTGACGATTAAGAGGGAGAGTGAGAAATTATTTTACCGTGCAGGAGAGATTAGAGAGCGAGCGAAGCATGTGAATAATGACTACCAGCCAGATTTGGTTTTGTGTATACATTTTAATGCTGGAGCAGCTAGCGAAGAATTAATTCAAGAGGAGCATTTTCATGTTCTTATCAATGGAGCGTATATGGATGGTGAGGTCGCAAAAGATGATCAGAGATTTACGATGTTGCAGAGAGTATTACAGCGTATTCACCCTGAAGAGGTGCGGTTAAGTTCTTATGCGGCTTCTTCCTTCGCTGCTAATACTGGTCTTAAGCCATACTTGTATAATCCAGCATCGAATAGAGCTCTGAATGTGGATAAGAATCCGTATCTCTGGGCTAGGAATTTAGCTGCTAATCGATCTTATCTTTGTCCGGTGGTTTTCTATGAGCCTTATTTGATGAATGGAGCGGACTCGCATGCGCGTATTATGCAGGGAGATTATGAGGGTCTACGTTATTTGAATGGGATGCTGAGGCCATCGATCTTCAGGGAGTATGTTAATTCTGTGACAGAGGGCTTGGTTCGTTATTATTCTAGAAGGAAATGAAAGGTCATCTGTTATTGATAGGGCCTGGTTATCTAGGGCAGGAAATTTTACGTGAGTTTAGATTAGCAGGCTGGGGAGTGACGACGGCTTCTCGATCTGATGGGAGCTATGGCCTTGATGTTTCTGATGTTGATCAGGTGAGGGGGCTTTCTGAAAAGCTTGTTGGCGAGGGGAAGGATCCGACCCATGTGATTCATTGTGCTTCTGCTTCAGCGGGGAGAGGGGCTAGCTCTGAGGTGAGGTTAGCTGCTTATCATGATGTTTATAAAAAAGGGTGCGAGAATCTAACAGAAGTTTTTTCTGAGGCACATGTATTATTTACTTCTAGTACTTCTGTCTATGGGCAGAGTGATGGATCCGTTGTTACAGAGGAGTCTCCTACAGAACCTGAGGCTGAGACGGCAAGAGTTCTCATTGAGGCCGAAAAAGCAGTTCTGGATGCTAATGGGACTGTGGCTAGATTATCTGGTATCTATGGGCATGAGAAATCATATTTATTGAAACGCTTGTTTTCAGGTGAGGCGATTATGGATGGAGGAGGTGAAAGAGTTCTCAATCATATTCATCATCGTGACGGTGCGAGAGCTTGTTTACTTTTATTAGAGAATGATCTGAGAGGTATCTATAATGTTTCTGAAACAACGAATCTCACTCTTAAAGAAACTTACGAAAGCCTTAGTGAGTTGTTTTCATTACCTATGCCAGTTGCCGAATCTACGGAGGTAATAACGAATCGGAGATTGAATAAGCGTGTCTCAAATAAGAAGTTGTTAGATGATGGGTGGGATTTGGAGTTTCCTTCATTTTTAGATGCGGCGCCGAGTGTGGCGGCTTCACTTAACTTGATCTAATAATTTTTTTATGTAAGTTCGTGGCGCAAAAAAAAGATGACTAGAGTAGTATCTAGTCATCTTTGTGTGAAATTGTTAGAAGGAAACAGTTACTATGAGTAGATTGATTCTTTCTTAAGTTTCTTTACAATGATGTAGCAGAATACAGTGCGGAGTTTCTGTCTGTTAGATGGTCCGATTTTTTCGATAGCGTGCGCAACGGCTGCATCTTGCTTCTTTTCATCCGTTTCACCTAGTTTTTTACCAATGAAGTTTTTCTTCACGGTAGCGATTTCTTTCGCATCACGAGCCGCGATGAGCTTGCCGTCTGCTGAATAGATGGAAGGTCCTAGACCTTTGG
Source organism: Akkermansiaceae bacterium (assembly GCA_023300205.1). Lineage (GTDB taxonomy): Bacteria > Verrucomicrobiota > Verrucomicrobiia > Verrucomicrobiales > Akkermansiaceae > Rubritalea. The sequence goes on from JALZVD010000235.1 coordinate 1,828, forward strand.
CTATACTTCTTAGTAGATCCTCATTGCATGGAATGCTTTGAGCCTTCATTTGTTTTTTTGCTGCTTCGATAGCGTCGTCTAATTTACTCATGGTAATTAGACACTCCCATAATATGTTTCATCGTGGAAGGAAAAATTTGATGATGCTTTTTATGAGTTAGGTGGATATAAAAAAGCTCTCTACATTTTCATGTAAAGAGCTTTTTGTTAGATGTTATTGTTAGACTAGTTTATGAAACGATTTTGAATTTCTCGTCTAGGTAGTTTAGGACGAGGTTTTGTAGGGCTTCATTTTCAAGTCTATCGATGACTTGGACGCAGAATCCGCGGGCGATGAGCTGGCGGGCTTGCTTGGGCTGGATGCCGCGTGCCTGGAGGTAGAAGATTTCTTCGTCGCTGATGGCTGATGCGGTGGATCCGTGTGAGCATTTGACTTGGTCGGCATTGATTTGTAGGCCAGGCATGGAGTTAGCCTCTGTGGTGTCTTCCATGAGGAGGTTACGGCATGTCTGGTATGCGTCTGTGAAGTGTGCGTTTTCATCTACTGCGATGAGTCCTGAGAATGTTGTCTTGGCTGTGCCGTAGAGTGCATTCTTGTAGAGGAGGTCACTGTAGGTGTGAGGCGATGCGTGATGCTGGAAGGTTCGTTGGTCAAACTTCTGCTCACCAGATGGGATGTTTAGCGAGAGCATGTCTGAGTATGCTCCTTTGCCAGAGAGTGTGCAGTATGATTCGTTACGAGCCCAGGATGCTCCTACGTTGAGAACGAATGATTTGGTGCGTGAGTCACGGTCAACTGTGGTGCTGCCAATCTGGATGACCTTGGATGCAAGGTTGACGTTCTGGATGGTGAGGTAGTTGAGCTGTGAGCCGTTGGCTGCAACGAGGTCGTTCATAGCGAGGACGAGGTTGGAGTCATCTGCTGCGCTTGAGAAGTAGTCTACGACGCTTACTTTGGCGTTGTCCTCAGTGATGATGAGGGTGTGCGGGAAGATGGCGGCGTTGTCTCCGGCTACGATGTGGTAGGCTTCGATGGGTTTTTCGACTTCGATGCCTTTTGGCACGTAGACGAAGAGTCCGTTAGAGAGGTTTGCTGCGTGGAGTGCTGCGTATTTCTCTGATCCTAGTTTGACATCGCTTTTAAGTAGGTGCTGGTGGATTAGCTCGCTGTGGGACTGAAGTGCGTCTTCGAGCGGGAGACAGATGACTCCTTCTGGGAGGTCTGTTTCTGCGTGGACGGTTGCATCATTTGCGAAGATGAACTGAGCGGATGCTTCTTCAAGTCCGTTGAGTTCTAGTTCGATGTCACCGGCGTCGATTCCAGCGGCTGGGATGAAGTTGTCTAGGTTGAGTTGTTTAAGGTCACCGAATCTCCATGTCTCGTTTTTACGAGTGGGAGCTGGTGTGTTCTGGAATGTTTCCCAGGCTTGATTTTGTAGGCTTTGAAACCATTCAGGGGCATCTGCGAGCTTGAGTGGCTCTTCTGAGGTGATGCTAGGCATATCTAATGTTTGCATGTGTTGTGAGTGTGTAAATGAGTGTATCGATTAACCTACTGATCCTTCCATTTCTAGGTCGATGAGGCGTTTGAGCTCTACTGAGTATTCCATGGGGAATTCTGAGACGAGGTCGTTTACGAATCCGTTGACGGCTAGTGACATGGCTTGGGTCTCGGAGAGTCCACGTTGCTGCATGTAGAAGAGCATTTCTTGGGATACTTGTGATACAGATGCCTCGTGCTGGGTGACGTGTTGGTTACCACGGACGGTGATGGCTGGGTAGGTATCAGTTTGGGAGTTGGAGTTAATGAGGAGGGCGTCACATTCGGTGTTGTTTTTGCAGCCTTTGAGGTGCTTAGGAATGTGGACTTGTCCACGGTAGGTGGAGATGCCTTTACCAACTGAGATAGATTTAGAAACCACGTTTGATGTGGTGTTGTTAGCGGCGTGGATCATCTTGGCGCCGGTGTCTTGGTGCTGGCCGTCGTTAGCGAGAGCGATGGAGATGACTTCTCCGCGAGCGCGTTCTCCTTTCATGATGACACCGGGGTATTTCATGGTGAGACGTGATCCGATGTTACAGTCGATCCAGCGTATTTCTGCGTCTTCGTGCGCTAGGCCGCGTTTGGTTACTAGGTTGAATACGTTAGCTGACCAGTTCTGGACGGTTACGTATTGGATCTTAGCTCCTTTGAGTGCGACTAGCTCTACGACTGCTGAGTGGAGGGTTGCGGTTTCAAATTTAGGAGCGGTGCAGCCTTCCATGTACATGACTTCTGATCCTTCGTCAGCGATGATGAGTGTGCGCTCGAACTGGCCGAAGTTTTCTGAGTTGATGCGGAAGTATGCTTGGAGTGGCTGCTTCACTTTCAATCCTTTAGGGATATAGATGAATGAGCCACCGGAGAATACTGCGGAGTTGAGTGCTGAGAATTTGTTATCACCGGTAGGGATGACTTTGCCGAAGTATGGGCGGAAGATTTCTTCGTGTTCACGGAGTCCTTCAGTTGAGTTTACGAAGATGACGCCGTCTTTTTCGAGGTCTTCTTTGACGTTTGAGTAGGCTGCTTCTGAGTCAAACTGGGCTTCAACGCCTGCGAGGAATGCGCGCTCTTGCTGAGGGATTCCGAGACGTTCGAATGTTTCTTTGATGTCATCAGGGACTTCGTCCCAGCTACGTGTTGGGCGTTGACCGTTAGCTAGGTAGTAGCGGATTTTGTCGAATTCGATGTTGTTGAGGTCTTCTGTTGCCCAGTTGGTAGGCATGGCTTTGGCGAAGAA
>JALZVD010000236.1 GCA_023300205.1 Akkermansiaceae bacterium
GATGGTCTGGATTGCAATTAAGCAGGCAAAAGATGAGGAAATCCGCCCAGATTGGAAGGGGCTACTGCTAATTGCTTTCGGATTACTCTTTTTTCTCATGGCGGTAAGGACGATTCAGGCCCGCCTGATTCTGATCGGTCTTCCTTTCACGATTATCGGGGCGGTTTACTACCTGGCTGGATTTAAGGTGGCCCGCTACTTCATCTTCCCGGCCTTTTTTTGGTGGTTTGCGATTCCGGTTCCCGGTCTTAAGGATGCACTGACGGGTGGTTTGCAGATTTTCATTACAAAGTCCTGTTACGAGGCCGGCGTGTTTTTCGGGATGGATTTGACGCGGGAAGGATCGACGATTTCGGTGGCGGGAAGTGATTTGAATATTGCCGAGGGGTGTAGTGGCATCCGGTCGTTGATGGCTCTGGTGATGATTTCGGCGGTTTACGCGAATTATACCCAGAAAACTCTCTGGAAGAAGTTCGTTCTCTTCAGTTCAGCCTTACCGTTGGCAATCATTGGAAACTTTGGGAGAATCTTCACGATCTTGATCCTAGCGCAAATCGGCTTTGGCGAATTTGGAAAAAAGACTTGGCACGATTGGGCCGGCTTACTGATCTTTTTCCCAATTGCTTTGTCTGGGCTTTACTTGGTAGATTATTGCCTAAATTTTAAGACAAGAAGTCGCAAACGAGTCACGCGGCGGGCGATCTCAAAAACTAAAACCCAAACTGAAGTTTAATCATGAAGAGGCAAATTAAAATCCTGATTGGGATCTTAGCGGTTTTCTTAGTGACTCTCCTGCTTTTGCCCTCAGCCCCTGAGCTAAAGCCATCACGCTTGGCGATGGAACTCCCGGTTACTTTTGGAAACTGGAAGGGGAGCCCCCAAGAACCTGGGGCGGCTGAAAAGAAGATTCTAGCTCAGGACACTGAGTTTGAACGGATGCAGTATGTCGATCTTTCTGATGAAAGGGTAGCTATTGATACCTCTCTTGTTTTTGCAGGGAAGAATCTCACTCAGAGTATTCACCGCCCAGAAATTTGTCTAAGGGCTCAAGGCTGGGAGTTCGTCAGTGAAGAGCACATTGTTTTGGAGAACGTAATGCCTGGCGGAGGCGGCCTCCCCGTGAAGGAGGTCGTGTGCAAGAAGCGGCGGATGCAGGAAGTTGATAAGCAATTAGTCCCAGTGCTCCTCAAAAATGGAGAAGCGCTAATGGATTGGAAGGTTTTCTACTACACTTTCATTGGTCACACTCAGATTGTCTCTGGCCACTATGAACGAACACTCCAGGACATCAGGGACCGAGTGATGAAGGGCTACGGTCAGCGCTGGGCCTATGCTACCTTTTCGCTCCCGCTTACTGCCAAGTATGGTGAGCAGGGTATGGGGGTTGGGAAGTGGCCACTATTGGATGAGGACGGAGCGCGTGCTGCCCTCAGCGATTTTTTGCGGGAACTTCTCCCACTAGTGATTTCTGAGCCGGGCGGGCAGCGCTGATCCGCTTTGTTTGAGTGTGAGTCAGCTAATTGGAACTAGAAGCTAGAGGGCGTGACTCGTTATTCGTTGACTGCTCTGCAGTTTTTTTGCCACCTTAACGTTTGATAAAAAATAGATGCGGAAAGAGCACATAAAAGCACACACGGGTCTGAGGGGCATAGCTGCCGCATTGGTTGCGTTACTACATATGCATTTCGAGGAAATAATTCCAAATCAATTTTGGGAGCCCTTCATTGGGGTCGCTGTGTCATGGTACCCAGTGGATGTATTCTTCATGCTTTCTGGATTTATTTTGGGTTATGTTTATGTGTCAGATATTCAAAAACCCAAGATAGACTATAAAGATTACTTAGTGAAGCGATTCGCTAGGGTCGCCCCGCTTCATTATCTCACCATTCTTGGTGCAGGTGTCATGGCGTTGGTAGCTTTGTATTTCGACCTGCCTAACCGAGGTTATCATCTCTCCGAGATTCTCCCCCAGCTGTTGATGGTTCATGCATACCCCATCATTGGTAATGGTGGGTGGAATGGCCCAAGCTGGTCGATTTCCATGGAGTTTTTCGCATATCTCTTTCTTTTCCCCCTAGTCTTTACACTTGTTGCAAAGACGGGGAAAAATTACCTGCTAATCCTCCTCTACTTCATTGCCCTAGCTATTATTTGGGCTGTGAGCGATCACTCAACTAGGGGCTGGCCTGCAATAACACGAATAACCTGTCATTTTTCCATCGGGTATCTCCTGTATGCGTTGACCACCTTTAAAAATCCAGCTTTACAGGTGGCCAGTAAATTTGTGTCTCTTTGGCTGTTACTGGCGATTGTTTGGATGTTTATGCAGAATTTATTTTCTCAGACCACATCAAGACTTCTTTTTCAGGCTATTTTCGCTTTGTTGATATTGGGTTCTGCGGACAACAAGAGTTCGTTGGCTAAGACCATTTTGGCGAATAAAGTTTTTCTATGGCTGGGAATTATTTCTTATTCCATCTATATGATCCATGGTTTAATCGGAAAGGTCATTCATGTCTGTGTTGGTAAAATATCAGATGATTTATTGATCCAGGTTTTTGTTGTTATCGGGGCGTATGTGTTTCTTTTGGTTGTGTCGTGGGTCTCGTACCAATTTTTCGAGGTTCCAGCCCGTAACTACGTGACCAAGATATCGTCAAAATTTAAAAAATTGAAGCCCAACGAATAGCTACGGAGCCAGAGGTTGCACTCACTAAAATAAGCTCCAGAATCCTCTGGCGCTGATCTAAGAAAGCAAAAAAGCCAAGCCGTGACGCAGAAAGCCCATCAGCATTGGCAGCAAAAAATAAAGTCTTGAAAAAGCAGGATGACCCAAGATTTTAATTGGCTTGCGGGAAGGTCTTTTCAGCCCTTGATATTTCGTGGTTATTAAATGGTATTGGGTAAGCGGAGGAAAGACAGCCCCTCTCTTTTCCTTGCTACTTGGGTTCGCGGAGTTCGGCGTGATTTACGCGGCTTTGCTGAGGCGCTTGGCGCGGGCTATTGCTGATGGGGTGAGTTCGGCGGCTCTGGTTGGGCCGTGTTCTACGAGGGCCTTCATTGCTGCGATCAGGTAGTTGTTTAGGGGGAGGCCTTGGCGCTTACAGTTTTCTATGAGGGTGTAGGCAACGCAGGCGAGTTCTCCTCCGCGACGGGAGCCGAAGAAGAGGTAGTTTTTTGCTCCAATTTTCAACGGGCGGATGCTGTTTTCACAGAGGTTGTTGTCGAGTTCGACTTTGCCATTTTGCAGGTAGACTTCTAGGCCGCTCCATTGTCCGAGGGCGTAGGTGATGGCTTTTCCCATGAGACTTTGTGGGAGATGGCGGGCCTTGATTTTGCGGAGGTATTTTTCGAGGAGCCGAAGGCGTGGGGCGCAGTGGCTGGCTCGGGTGGCTTCGCGAAGCACGGGGCCGGCTTTTTGGTGCCGCAGCTGTTCTTCGATTTGGTAGAGGTAGCTGATGAGGTGGATCACTTGGGCGGCTTGACGTTCTTTGGCGTCGAGCGCCTTGACAAAGCCGCGTCGGATGTGGGTCATGCAGCTTCCGAGGTCGATGTCGGGGGCGTGCTCGCGTTGGTAGCATGTCGCACGGCTCCATGCAGAGGTAGATGCGGAGGTGGCTATTGAGTCCAATCATGCGCGGCCTCCCTTCGTGGTGCTCTCCATTTTGCGGAGATAGACGATGGGTTCGGCAGCCAGAGGGATTTGGTCCGGACTTCCGATAATGAGCCGAGGGCCGTCCTCGAAGATGAGATGCATTTGGCGCTCACGCGGATGATGGATTTCGACTTCCACGAAGGTCGCATCTGCGACCGGCCACGGCTTGGTTGATGTTTTGGGCATCTAGAAACCATGA
>JALZVD010000237.1 GCA_023300205.1 Akkermansiaceae bacterium
GAGGTCCACGGTTTTGAATTCCTCGGCGTAGTCAAAGTCTCCGCTCATCGGGTCACAGAGATTTGAGTTCTGGCTGAGGATCTTCAGGTTGAGCTGATTTGGCCACCAATGTTGGTTAGAGGTGCTTGCTCCAGCGTGCTGAGCGTTCGCGCCGCTCATCACCGGGCATTTGCTGATATCGTTGTCTGACATAGTCTTTGTTGTTTCGTTGTAGTGTTAGGTCTTTAAATAAAATTTGCTACCTCGCTTTGAGGCATGTCGGGCAGGTCCCCCAGTAGACGACCTCCGCTTCATCGATCTCAAATCCTGCGTCATCGGCCGCATGGAGGCAGGGAGTCTTACCCACTGCGCAATCGACATCCACTGTTTTTCCGCAATTCCGGCAGACGAGATGATGGTGATTATCACCCACCCGATCCTCATACCGAGCGGCAGATCCCGAGGGCTGAATCCGCCGGATTAAGCCAGTCTCAGCAAGCGTCCCCAGCGCATTGTAAACCGCTTGCCGCGAAATCGTGCCGATCTCCGCGCGTACATCCTCCGCGATTGCATCCGCCGTCCCGTGTGGCCGCCCCGAAACTGCCCGCATGATCGCAAGCCGCTGCGCCGTCACCGGAAGCCCGTGGGAGCGCAAGAGTTCGGTTGGGTTAGACATCTAAAGTAGATTTACCCCAAAACTGGACAATGTCAAAAACATTCCCATTTTCCGGCCCCTCTCGCTAGTAAAGGAGCCGTGGCGCCCTCGCCACTTCTCAACCGCACTCCGCGATTGCCCCTCCCTCTTGCGCTCCACTTTGATGACGGGACTAGAGTGTCATGTCATACTCAGGTGTCAGCCATCATGAACGCTTCGCTTCAAGGAGGTGTTCGTCGATGCCGGGGGCCCCTCAACTCAGGCCGGTGAAGACGATTTTTTTTTAAAGAGTGACTCTCATTAAAAATTTGCCAATTTTTACTGGTCTCGATTTTACCGTAGTAAATCAGTGATATCACTCTCCATCTTGAAGCAGCAGCCATGAAACAGCCACTCCTCGTCACCCTAGCCCTCGCCGTAGGCACCCAACTCCATGCCGAAATCATCGGCTTGGAGACCTTCGCCTACTCCGATGGCCCCATTGCCGACCAAGCTGGCGGCACCCACTGGGATTTTGATAACATCACGCTCCCCGCTGCCCCTCGCACCGGCACCGCCTCCGACTGGGATGATATCATCGGCGCCCCGACCATTCGTGGTGGGCGGCTCATCACAAATGACACCAGCGCCAAGCGGGAATACAATGGCCCCGGCGAAGGTGCCGACCAAGGTAGCGAGGAGCGCGACGGCGCCGTCAATCCCCTCAATATCAACAAGCAGGTCTACTACCGCGCTACCCTGCGCACCGGCTCCGTAATCCCTACGTCTTTCGGCCTCAGCTCCTGCGAATTCGGTCTCGAACGCCTCTTCTTTGGCAAAAGGTTCGGCGAAGCCCATTTCGGACTCACCATCCTTGGTGGCGACTCCTCAGATTCAAGCATCCTCGTCGAGGCCAACACCACCTACACTCTCGTCACTAAAGTCGACTTCGCCAACTCCCAGATCCTCCTCTTCGTCGATCCCGACCTCGATGGGAACGAGCCCACCCCGAGTGTCGAACTCGACTATACCGGCACCGACTCGAGCACCGCCGTCCGGCTCGCCAGCGGCACTGGAGACGACATCCAGTGGAGCAACCTTCTCGTCGCCACCGATTGGATCGACCTCCGTCAGCCCATCACCGTCACCACTGCGGTCGATGAAAACGACCCCGATCTCGACGGCAACATCTCCCTTCGCGAAGCCCTCGCGCACTCGCCCGCCAATAGCCTCATCATCTTTGATCAAGCGCTCGATGGAGAAACCATCACGCTTGAGGAAGGTCAACTCGTCATCGATAAGTCCCTCACCATTGACGCTTTAAGCCTCTCGCGCGGCCTCACCATCGACGCCGAAGGTGCATTCACCAACCACCGCGTCATGGAAATCAGACCCAACGTCAGCGCCTCCCTCCACGGCCTCACCTTCACAGGAGGTAAGGCCAGTGAAATTGGCGGAGGCATCTACGCCGATGGATCGGGCGAAGGAAACTCCGTCCAGCTCACCCTCCGCGCCTGCACCCTCTTCGGCAATTCCACGGACGAAGGCACCGGCGGCAGCGGCGGCGGCATTTACAACGACGGCTCCGAGGGCGGCAGCGCCACCCTCACCCTCAACGCCTGCGCCCTCTTTGGTAATTCCGCTAGCGAGGGCTCCGGCGGCGGCATTTACAACGACGGTGCCTTGGGCAATGCCACCCTCAGCCTCAGCGCCTGCACCCTCTCTGGTAATTCCGCTAGCGAGGGCTCCGGCGGCGGCATTTACAGCGACGGTGCTTTGGGCAACGCCACCCTCAGCCTCAGCGCCTGCACCCTCTCTGGTAATTCCGCTAGCGAGGGCTCCGGCGGCGGCATTTACAGTGACGGTGCCTCGGGCAGCGCCACCCTCAGCCTCAGCAACACCATCCTCGCCGGCAATACCGCATTCTCCGGACCCGATTTGAGGGAGATTGAGGCTGGAGCCGTCACCACTGCTACCGGCCCCAACCTCATGTCCAGTTTTGAAGGTTCGAACATCGTGGAACCTGCCTCAGGAATCACCCTCATCGCCGCCGCTGATTTAAATCTGGCCCCCTTCGGCTACTACGGTGGCTCCACCAAGACCATGCACCCGCTCGCGGGTTCACCTGCCATCCTCACCACTGAGAGCACCACTCGCACCGACCAGCGCGGCTTCACCCTCACCGGCCCAGCGACCATCGGTGCCCTCAAGCTCGGTGCCGTCACTTTGGCCACCGACGAATCCTCGCTGCGCACCGCTTTGGCAGATTCTACAGATCAAGACGGCGCCATCATCCGCTTCGACCCAGACCTCTCTGGGCAAATCATCACCCTCACCGAGGGCCAGCTCGAAGTCCCCGGCACCGCCAACGGCCTCTTCATCGACGCCTCTGATCTCCCTGCCGGCCTCACCATCGACGCTAATCAGGAAAGCCAGATCATGGAAATCCAACCCGGTGCCACCGCCGCTCTCCACGGCCTCACCCTGACTGGTGGGATCACTGCCGAAACAGGCCCACTCAACCTGGTAAGCGGCGGAGCCATCTACAACGACCAAGCAACACTGAGCCTGAGCTTCTGCACCCTCTCTGGCAACTCCGCAGCCGATGACGGCGGAGCGATCTACAACGACGGTTCCGGCGGCGGCGGTCGCGCCACGCTCAGCCTGAGCGTCTGCACCCTCTCTGGTAATTCCACGGGCGACGATGGCGGCGGCATCTACAATAACGGCACTGGTAGCGGCAACTCCATACTCAGCCTCACTAGCTGCACCCTCTCTGACAACTTTGCGGGAGACGATGGCGGCGGCGTCTTCAGCGCTGCCTTCAGTGGCGGCAAAGCCACGCTCATCCGTAAGAACACGATCCTTTCTGGTAACACCGCATCGACTGGCCCTGATCTCCGGCAAATTGCCACCACCATTATCAATATGGGGAGCAACCTCCTGGG
>JALZVD010000238.1 GCA_023300205.1 Akkermansiaceae bacterium
GGCGCGAGGAAGATACGACATGCGAAGGGGAGTGAGTTGTTCAGTATGCGGCAATTAAAAGTGGATGATATAGGGTAGAGGATTTATGTGAGCTTGTGGAGGATGAGGTCAGTTCGTGAATTGTGAATTTGCCGTGGATGACTTCATGGTAGCCAGCAAAGTAGGAGGAGAGGGGACTACATACCTAAGCATGGGATTACTCATGGGCTTCCTCAAATCCTGATGGTATGTTTTCTCGGATCATGGTGCAGAGATTTTCCTCTGGATTTTGGCGCCAATCTGGAAGAAAAAAGCCCTGTTAGAAAATCTAACAGGGCTTCGTTTGGTAAATGGTTTTAACTCGCTGAGCAGTTTTTAAAACTCGTAGTTGATGTAGAAGTTAAACTGTCCGCCATTGTCTGCTTCGTCATCATCAGCATTGAGTGGCACTGCGTAGTCAATCGCTAGTGGGCCAAATGGTAGGTTCAATCTTAATCCTAGACCGATGTCTGAGTGAAGATTACTAGGGCTGAAATCAAAGCTATCCTCGTTAACAAATCCTGCATCTACAAAGGTGGCGAGTCTGACTTTTTCTACGAGAGGGAAGGTCATTTCTGCTGTAATGTATGCTGATGTGTTACCACCAATGACTTCTCCTGTAGCTGCATCACGTGGCCCTACATCGCGGAATTCATAACCTCTAAGGTTACGAGCACCACCTAAGAACTGTCGCTCAAAGATCGGCACATCATCACTACCATCAGAGACGTTAACCGCACCTTCAAGTGTGAGGATAGAGTCCCACCAGAGGTTCCAGTGCTTTGCTCCTTTGGCTGTGATACCGTAAGTATTTACGTCTCCGCCAAGTCCTGAGTAGTAGATACCTAGATCCACTTTATGGCCGCGACGTGGTGTGCTGAGTGCATCACGATTATCGTAGACGTAGTTAATTCCTAATGTGCTACGGATGTAATCATCATCTTCTGCGAGGAACGCTGAGCCAGCAGGGGTGTCATTATCCACATCGATATCAATTTGCTCAAGGCGGTATTCTCCTCTAATGTAGGAATGCTTACCAAGTGGCTTACGGATGTAAACTGCGCCACCTGCATTGGTCTGGTCATAGAAGTCACTGAAGAACTGTGAACCTTTGTAGTAGAGCTCACCACCGAGTGAGAGGCGTCTACCTAGGAACCATGGCTCTACGAGTGAGATCTTGAAGTTCTGAGTCTCAGCACCTGCTCTGACTTCCATACCAAATCTCTGTCCACCACCAGTGAATGCTGATGGGTTTCTGATATCGAAGTTAGTCTGCTCTAGGTTGATGTATCCTACAATGTTATCAATAGAACTGAAGCCAACTCCGAACTGAAGCTGCCCAGTCTTCTTCTCTGCTACATTGACATTAATATCTCTATATCCAGTCTGAGCACTTCCAGATGGAGCGACGATGACTTGGCTAAAGTAATCTAAGTTACGTAGACGTTTTCTGGTAGTTTCAATGTCCACGGTGTTGAAGTTATCACCTGGCTTGAGTGGAATCTCACGGCGAATGACGCGGTCACGAGTGATGTTGTTACCTTCGATGGTTACCTTACCCACGCGGTAGAATCTGCCTTCTGTGACACGGTAAGTCACGTTAACATTCGTACCACTCACTGGCTTAATTTCTGGCTTAACATTGGCATCTGCGTATCCCTTAGAGCCGTAGTAAGCACGGATTGTTTTGATGTCTTCACGGATCTTTTCAGCGGAATATCCTCTCCCTGCTTTAAGTGTCAGCGCAGGTGCAAGCTCAGATGGCTTGAAAATCTTCATTGGTCCGAAGGCCACTTGATTCACGGTATACCGTGCACCTTCATTGATGATGAGAACGAGGTCTACACGACCATCTTTCGCTGGAACACGTGAGAATCCAGGTGAGGAGACCTTAAGATATCCCTTATTTCTGTAGTGTTCTAGGGCGAGTTCACGGTCATCTTCTAGTTTGTCTAGATCGATGTTTCCTGACTTAGTGATGAAGGAGAAAATACCTTTCTGCTTAGTCTTCATCAGGTTTCTTAATGTGTGACTTGGGATATTGTAGTTTCCTGCAAATTTAATATTACGCACCACGCTTTTGTGCCCTTCTGCGATTGCATAAATAAGGTCTGAGTATCCTGGGCGGTTGGTAGGTCTGATGAGATATCTAACAACCACGTCTGGGTATCCGAAGGCATTGTACTTCTTAAGAATCTTATTTTTTCCTTCTAAGATGAGAGCGTCAGTGAGTGGAACACCTGGTTTGAAGTCAAGATCCTTGAGGAGTTCTTTGCTTTTGAATTTAGTATTATTTTGGAAACCTACTCCGACGATGTTCGTCTTAGTTTCTACTTCCACAATGAGTTTCAAATAACCACCTCGAGAGTCTGCTAAAATATCTACATCTTCTACAAGGCCTTTAGATACTAGGTTTCTGATGTCTTCGTCGATCTTCTCTGCAGAATATTTCTGGCCTGCTTTAGAGGACATGTTATCTAGAATTCTTTGTCTAGTGACTGTCTCTGGACCACGGTATTTCACAGTCAGAGAACTGATGTTTTTACCTTCTAAGTCATCTTGAGCTACTGCATGTACAGAGCCAGTGAAAAACACGAGCAATGTGAGAGCAAGAGATGAGAGAACGGATAATGATTTTATCATAATAGTTATTGGATGGTGGATATGTTGGCCAAATTGGTAACTCACCTATAACAGCGGTTAGAACCACTAAGGTCAAGGGATAAGTCAGCATAAGGTGGTATTTCTCAAAGGTTTAATATAGAGTTGTGCAGTGGTGGATTTAGGGTGTA
>JALZVD010000239.1 GCA_023300205.1 Akkermansiaceae bacterium
TGATAGGCTTCTATCGATATTTAAGGAAAAAGTGAATCGTCTTCTGAATAACTTCATCTCTCGTTGGCTCGATAGGAGCATCCACTGAGCGCCAATTATGCCCAGCATTCTTGACAATCACTATTTCCACCGGAGCAGAAACAGTCTTAAGCTCTTCCTGCATACGATACGCCTGCTTCACTGGAATCGTAGTATCCTTATCCCCCTGAATCATGAGCAACGGAGAACTATCTTTAGTAAGATAACTCACCGGACTCATCTCCTTATAAAGCCTCTCTTTATCTTCAAGCTTCGCCGTCTCACCCATGATTCTAGCTCCAAAACGGTCCCTAAATCCCTCTCTATCATCATGATTAAACAAACTAACATCCTGAAAGTCACACGGCCCATACCAAGAAACACCAGCTACTGTCTTAAAGCTAAACTTAGAAAGCTCCGCATCCCCTTTCAAGCTATCAGGAGAAGACAGCAACAACATCTGCGCCATCTGCCCACCAGCTGAATCCCCAAACGTATAAATCTTACTAGGATCTATCCCCAGTTCCTCCTTATACGCAGAAATAAAACGCACCGCATCCTTCGCATCAATCACACAATCTCGCATCCTTGAGCCACCATTCTTATTTACAAGCCTATAACCCACCGACATCACACAGAACCCCTCCTTCAGGAGAGCCTGATGCACTTGCGCAACGCTATCGAAACCAGCCTTATCCTTATTACCAGCAGCCCACCCTCCCCCATGAGTGAAAACAACCACCGGCTTGTCAGACTTGCTACTATCATCAGGTAAATAGAAATCTAAATAGAGACTTTTCCCATCCACCTTCTTATAGCAAACATTCATCAACTCCTTGCCAAGAGTATCCATCGACTTGCTTTTGAAAGTCAGCACCTCTTCAAGATCCAGAATCCCATCTTTATTACTATCATACTCTCTAAAACGCTTCCATGAATTCTCATTATCTACCTTCTGAACTTTACCATCTTTATTAAGATCCAGCTTCTTCAGCATACGCTTACCCTGCGTTTCCAAATATTCAACTGGCGCTCCGATCAGAGGCTCCAAAGCATGTCCAGTAGAGAGTCCAAGCATACAGCCCAGTAAAGTCAGTGTGTGTGTATTTATTTTCATAAATTTAATAATAAATAGTCCCCCAAATACATTCCCTAACACCACAAAGCCTTCTAACTGTTTGCAGTAAAATGATGAGACATACCAATCTAAGCCAATCGAAATAATAATCCACCCTAAAAACACAAAACAGCCGAATAGACAGACCATTCAACCGTTAAGGTTTTAATCAAAAAACGACACAGTTCCTCATTATTTTTCTAGCGCTTTCTGGGCATCAATACGCGATCTACAAAGGAGAGATATTCTCTAAAACCTCTCTTAAACATTCCACCACAAAAACCATCTCCCCCAGTTTAAGGTGAAATGGTGGCGTAAATGCCAAAATATTACCATCAGGCCCATCAGCCAGCATAATGATACCCTTTCCTAACATCTGACTAAGAACTTGCCCCGCAATATGACCAGCTGCTGAGCCGTCTGAATTTCTCAACTCTATGCCTATCATTAACCCTCTCCCACGGATCTCATGAATAGAAGCAGAATCTATCTCTTCAAGCATCACCATCAGCTCCCGCCCTTGTTTCAAAACATCTGCAGCAACGCTATTATCATGATGAATCATTAACGCTCTCACCGCCATTGCACAGCCAACTGGATTCCCTAAAAACGTACTCGTATGTAACGCCTCACCTGGAGAAACTGGCCACTTATCCATGACTTCAGACCTACCCACACAAGCTGAAATCGGATACCCGCCACTAAGCGCCTTTCCCAAACAAATAAGATCTGGATAAATCCCCTCCCACTCACAAGCAAAAAGCCTACCTGTTCGGTTAAAGCCTGTATAAATCTCATCAAAAATTAAAATCACTCCATTCGTATCACACCACTCCCTCAAAAACCTAAGAAACCCATCAGGCGGGATAACCTTTCCTCCTCTACCCTGTATTGGCTCCACCAAAAGAGCTCCAAACTTACTCACATCAACTACATCTAATTCACTCCTCAACGAATCTAACATTTCTACCGATGAAGGAAAACTTACTTCCAGACTAACCTCTGCAAGCTGAGACTCAAACGGCTGACGAAACTTCTCAAACCCACCACCAAGAAGCGCTCCATACCCCAACCCATGATAACCATTTCCAAAACAAATCACCCCTGGTCTCCTCGTAGCAACAAAAGCAGTCTTTAGCGCCGTCTCTACAGCCTCTGATCCAGAATTCGACAAAACCGTCTTCCCTACCCCTAGCCCCCATCGCTCATAAGTCATCTCTGAAAGCTTCTTACAAACCTCCACCTTAAGCTCAGTCGGATGCACATCGCCCATCGCATGGATAAGCCTCTCAGACTGCTTACGCATCACCTCACATAGCGGCGCATGGCCATGACCCAGTCCAGCCACACCAAAAGCACTAGTTAAATCAACAAACCTATTCCCATCAACATCCCAGATATTTGTCCCACTAGCACGCTCCCAAAAAACCGGCCAATCCGGCGCCGTATAAGTCACATTATGACTCTCGTATTTACGGAGCTCCTCAGCAAACTTCAACGACTTAGGCCCCGGAATCGCAGTGACTAACTCTGGCAACATCAGCTTTTTATTTTGCTAGCGCATCTAACAGCTTTTCATGAATACCACCGAAGCCACCGTTACTCAACACAGCAACCACATCACCAGGCTTTGCTTCAGCCACAACATGCTTAACAATATCCTCCACCTGATCAATGAACCACGCCTCAGTACCCTGCCCCTTGATATCTGAAACCAGCTGACGAGGATCTAACCGATCATTCTCATCCACTTTTTCAGGATCAGGAACACCTGCCACAACCGCCCTATCAGCTCTCGAAAGAGCATCAGCAAGTGGCTTTTGGAATACTTTACGGCGAGTCGTATTAGATCTAGGCTCAAACAATACCCAGAGATTATCACTCGGATAACGTTGCCTCAAGGCATCGATAGCTAAATCAATCGCAGTAGGATGATGAGCAAAATCATCAATAACCTTCACACCTCCAGCTTCTCCTTTAAGCTCCTGTCTTCTCGCTATACCTGAGAAACCGATAAGTCCCTCACGTATTTCATCAGGGCTAAGCCCTGAAAAGAGCGCCGCGCTTACCGCCATCGCTGCATTTCTCACGTTAAATTCACCAGACATAGGAACAGCGTAACGCTCACCTGTTAGAGTAAAACTACTAGTATCACCATCATAACTTATATCTTCTATGATCACATCATTCATCTCCCCTAATCCCACTCGTTTTACCGGCGCAGGAGACCCCTCAGCAACATCACGGCAATTCGGATCATCCCCATTGATAAACGCAACACCATTCTGAGGGACCACTTTTAACAGTCTCTCAAACGTAAGCTTAATCTCATCGATATTATTATAAATATCAGCGTGATCAAACTCGATGTTATTCATAATCACCACCTCAGGAAGATAATGAAGAAACTTAGAACGCTTATCAAAAAAGGCCGTATCGTATTCATCACCCTCTAAAACCGTAAACTCACTATCAGTAAAGCGCGCACCCTTCCCAAGATTACTAGGAATCCCTCCTATCATATGACTAGGGTTCTTACCCGCTGACTCAAGTATCCATGCTAACATGGAGGTAGTAGTCGTCTTTCCGTGAGTACCTGACACCACCAGATTTCGCTTACCTCTCAGAAAGATCTCCTTCAGCACCTCAGGAAGTGAATAATAAAGAAGCTTTCTATTAAGAGCCTCTTCAGCCTCTGGATTTCCACGAGAAATAGCGTTACCGATCACGATCACATCCGTATCCCCAGGTATATGTTCAGCTTTATATCCTGAAGAAATCTTGACTCCTTGAGACTCTAAAAATGTAGACATCGGAGGATAAACGTTTCTGTCAGATCCTGTCACTTGATAGCCTTTTGCCTTCATGGCTGCTGCCACAGAACCCATAGCGGTTCCGCATACTCCTACGAAATGAAAATTATTCTTTTTGCTCATCTATTTATTTTTCTAGAATTGTGGGGCTGATACCTTACCACTATCAACCTCGTCCCGCCGCTTTGATAAGATATTATCGGCCATTTCCCTAACCATTTTTTCAAGAATCAACCGAAGATGACTACCCCTCCTATAATCTGCTGGAGCGATATGCTTCACGCGGCTTGCATGAGCACACATCTGAAAACACTTATCAAAACTCTTATTCGTCTCATCCTTAGGGTTATACACAGCTATTGAATGACCTCCATTTTTCTGCATCACAGTGAAACAAGGCACATCAGTAGGACCATCCCCCACATACACCATATTTGCAAAAGGAATAGGTCGCACAGCCTCTGGCATGTGATCATTCACATCCTCTCCATACTCTAATAAACCCTTATTAATACGGAACAAAAACTGCGTCTTAGTGGTATGCGAGATAGCACGCTTCGGGAAACTAATCACTCCATTCTCATCTTCTCCAAATTCACAGCCATAGATCTTCTTAAAATGCTTGGCCAATCGACTTCCATCCACAAGCGCCTTTAATCCTGAGGACACTATATAATGCTCCACCTTGATCCCAGCTGCTTTATGATGATCCGTAAGGCACAGCCCCTCAATCTCCTCAAACATTTCAGGCAAGCCTGGAAAAAAACTAAGATTAGATCCTAATTCTTCTAACCGATCATTGGATACCCCATCCATCGCCAAATAATCCAATAAACACTTTAAATAAGCCAACTCACCATCCCACTTCTTCTCTTTCACCAACACATTACACTTATTCCAGAATGATGCAGGATCGATCCCAAACTCAGGAAACAAAACATCATCCTGCATATAACTAGGACTAAGTGTCTGATCATAGTCGTAGACAAGTGCGATAGTTGATTGTGGAATTGCCATATTGATTAAAATTAGTCAGAACGTTCAGAATGAACATCCTCAGACTCCATTACAGAACATTCTATGAGACACAGAAAAACAGACTCACACACCAGAAGCAAGTATTTATAACAAACCCTACTTTAATTCGTCTTGATCACCTCACCCATAACAGCTAACAAACACTCATGTTACCGCAAATTGAATCACTCCTCGTCATCCAGGATAGAGACCATCAGCTCCAAACTCTACAAACCGAGATAGATAAAATCCCGCGTGACGCAGCTGCCATTAAAGAACGACTCCTTGAAGCTCAAGCTGAACTAAATATCGCAAGAGAAAATGCCCAGCAGAATGAACTAGCAATAAAGAAAATTGAGCTCGACCGCAAAACACGCAAAGACACAATCGAAAAACTCACCGTTCAACAATTTGAAACCACAAAAAACGATGAGTTCGCCGCCCTCGGCGCAGAAATCATCCGCTACCAAGACATGGTCAACGAGCTAGAAACCCAAGAGCTCGAATTCATGGAAAAATCAGACACCCTCACATCAACTCTGAATCAAGCTGATGAAAAACTCACTTCTATCAAAGCAGGAATGGCTGACGAAGTTAAAGCTCTCACAGAAAAGAAGAATAACCACTCTATTAGAATCAGCGAACTCAAAGAAGAACGCGCCATCCTCACAAAAGATACACAAGCATCCACCCTAGCCATGTATGACCGTGTCTTTGCTAAAAAAGGCAACGCAGCCGTATGCCCTCTCCAGGAAAACCTCTGCGGAGGATGTCACATGAAAGTCATCACTGACACCGTGAGTAAGACCATCCAGGAAAAAGAACTCAGCCAATGTGAAAACTGCGGATGCTTCCTCTACTCCGTCTAGAACATCACTCACTACAAAATGCTACCCTGGTTTGAAAATGGAAAATTCCCTCTCTACCTTGCACCCATGGCAGGAGTTACAGATGTCGTCTTCCGTACCATTTGTAAAGAACTTGGAGCCGATGTCGTCGTCACAGAATTCGTCTCAGCAGAAGGCATCATGCAGCGTGATGCCTACACCCGTAAATACACAGAATTCCATGATGAACAGCGCCCACTAGGTATCCAGATATTTGGTGCAGACGGAATCCGCATGGGTGAAGCCGCTAAAAAAATAATCGACTGGAAACAACCAGACTTCATCGACATCAACTTCGGATGCCCTGTAAACAAAGTTGTCTCTAAGAACGGAGGATCATCACTCCTCAAAGACTGCCCACTACTAGCAAGCGTCGCAGCAGGCGTTGCAAAAGCCGTAGGAGACCAAGTTCCCGTCACAGCCAAAATCAGAGTAGGCTGGGATCAAGAAACCATCAATGCCCCAGAAGTCTGTAAAACACTGGAAGAATCCGGCATGCAAGCCATCTCCATCCACGGCAGAACCCGCTCACAAGGCTACCGTGGCGAAGCCGACTGGGATATAATTCAACAATGCACACAAGTCACAAACCTACCCATTATCGGCAATGGAGACATCGCCACAGGTGCCGATGTTAAACTCAGACGCGAAACTACAGACGTAAGTGGAGTCATGATTGGCCGCGCCGCCATGCAGAACCCATGGGTATTCCGCGAGGCCAAGCACTACCTTAAAACCGGTGAGCAACTTCCCCCTATCCCCATGATCGAACGCTGGGAACTCATAGTCAGACACTGTGCACTTGCTATCCAGAGCACCCGCTACGGTGGCGAAGAAAAACACACAATCATGGCAATGCGTGCCAGACTCATGGCATACTGCAAAGGATTCCCCGGGGCCAAACCTCTTCGCTCCAGACTATGCCAAGTCACCTCACTAGCAGAAGTCCAAGAACTAGCAGATGAGCACCTCAGCGGGAAACTTACCCCCCAAAACACAGAAGCAAGCTAATCAAAAACAGGCCCGTAAGATAAAATTCAGCGAGCTTCAGATTACTCAGATATTGAAATCGTATACAAAACGTTATCGATATATTATATTAAGATAACAATAATATCATTATTTCTAAATAAAATATCTCTCATTTATAGAAAAAAATATTTTTTATAAAAAGAACTCAAACCAACAATAATCAGCAGTCATTATTTACAATAAATATAAATAATTAATCAACCTAAGGCTTTTAATTGCCTTAGTTACAAGGGTAAAAGATCCTATTATAGTAATTCTTAATCTTTAGTAAGCATAAATTAATTTTATAGATAAATGAAAAGTAAAATAAAAAAAAGTTGACTTCTTACAGTTTTATCTCATTATCCAAACCATAGTTAATCGCTAGTTGTGACAATTTACGAAATTTGATCATCTAATAATTTACAAAATAACTACCCTAATAAGAATATGACTAAAACATACATCGCAGCAGGATCCATTGCACTTGCATCTATTGCTACTGCACAAAGCCTTTTTGTGGAGGACCCTAATGAGGGCCAAAGCGAATCACTCCCTATCCAATACACAGTTACTGCTGGAATTGGATACGATGACTACTTCACATCTACACAAGATGAAGACGCATCTAGCTCTGCATACGCTAACGCAGCACTCGGAGCTAACTATGTAAACGCATCGCCTCAAACAACGTGGAAAATTGGAGCTTATCTATCAGCTAATAAATATTTCGATGATGATTCAAGTGGCTCAGGAGTTTACTACAACGCCAGACTTAACCTAGATGTAAATCATCGCATCAACGAAAGAACTAGATACGTTAGCACCAACAATCTTAACTACGGTGTTGAGCCAGAATACACATTCTCATTCACCACAGCCAATCAATCTAGTGAGCAGCTATACTACTCCTCAGACCACGCTATTGGACACAGATGGACATCTCGTCTTGCTACATACACTGGAGTTCGCCTCAACGGCGTAAGCTACCACGGTGGTAACGGTGACGAAAATGACCGCACAACTTACGGCTTCTATAACAACTTCCGTTATTCTTTGAGCCCAGTTTCAACTGTTACTGCTAATTTTTCATACAACGAAACTGACGCTTCAGGTTCAGCTGGTGACGCAACAGACATCACAGGATCTATTGGAATAGAACGTCAACTATCAGACCGCAGCTACTTCACAGCACAAGTAGGAGCTACACGCCGCGACGTAGATGGTGGCCGTGACTCATACTACACTCCATATGTTAATGCTGCTCTTAACACCAGAGTTAATAGCCAGCTTAACCTCAGAACATTCGTCAGATACGGTGTTGAAAACTACGGCACAAGCCAAGGTTCCAATACTTTCGATACCAACGAATCAATCAGAGTTGGCCTCAGTGCTGATTATGCTGTTTCATCTAAGCTCAGTCTCAACGCAGGTATTAACTATATCAAACAAGACTACTCAGACGGAAGAGATACAATAACTAACAGATCTATCGGAGATACAGACCGTGAACTAATCAATCCATATGTTGGATTCACATACAGAATCGGCCATAATACATCAATCAATGGTTCATACAACTACTCTGATAGTTCATCATCAGATGGAGTAAATGAATTCGATAGAAACAGAGTCCAAATCGGAGTTTCAAGAGTATTTTAATAACTTAAATAGAATAACTCGCAATAGCTAGTTATCGCCCCGCATCCCCGCGTCCCTTTTGAACTAATAAGAAGGCAACCTGAATAAGGTTGCCTTCTTTTTTTATTCCACGCTATCCTCATCTCATGATTACCAAACGTATTATATTTGAAGGTCGCATCCAAAAAATAGGCTTTCGCTACACCACTCGCCAAATCGCACTAGGGTTCGATGTCATCGGCTGGGTCAAAAATCTACCTGACAACACAGTAGAACTCGTCATAGAAGGCGAAACTCTTGAACTAGAAGAATTCATTGATGAATTAACAAAAGAATCCACACTCTCTCATCATATCAAACAATTCACTACTGAAGACATCCCCAAATTAGAAAACACAGCAGGATTCATCATCACAAAGAATTCTTAACAAGCCCTAAAGCCTCCAGCGCAACCGCTAACCTCTTCTCACTTACTACATCTACATTAGGTAAGTTTGGAGCTAAGCAACCAAGCCGGAAACCTTCTAATAAATAACCAACCTCCACAAGAGCCCCATCATCACAATGACTCTTCCATTTCTTCTCCCAAGGGATCAAATAATCATGCACCAAATCCATCTTCTCTAAATCTTTAATCAGCGGTAATGAAGAAAGCCTCTTAACACGCTCAAGCATCCCACGAAAATACAACGGATATCGACTAAAACCCTTCCACCCTATTTGCCCAAGAAACCCCTTCCTTAACAACCAATCCAACTGACCGCGTAAATCAAAAATAATCTCCTCCAAATGCCTATCTGCCTTATTTTTCTCTAAATACAACTCCACCTCACGTGAAAGCTCAATCACCTCAGATAATATCCCTCCAATAACCTTCAAGCGCTCATACAGCTCACCTCTCCCTTCTGAAGACCGCCTTTGATACTCACACTCTGTCCTCGGAAAGCCATTTTCAAATAATCCCTCCACAGCACAGCGCAATAACTCAGCCTCACTCATCCCATCCCCAAGATGAGGCATATAAAGCCTCACCTCTGTCGAAACTGGGACATTCTTCAGCACATACTTTGCATGATCTCCATGCCCTAATAAAAACAACCTCACACAGCCCGCTCTGTGACTCCGTTCAGCCTCCCACTCGGCTAAATAAACCTTCACCCCTACTTTACTACCCTCATCCACTAAAGCTGGATAAGCATACTTGCCCCTTATCTCTATACGCTCAGGCAAATCACCACAATCCCAGCTATCCATCCCACTTACTTCCCATTCCGCTCCACTCTCCCTCTCAAACCTCTCGTCAAGCAAGCTAGATAACTTACCTCGTATCTCAGACAACACTCTCCCCATAGCCAGTTCATTCCCCTCATCATCACACACCCATATCTTCGTGCGCAACTCTTCAGGTAACTTCTCCACATCAAACATCCCTCCCTCAATACTCAGTCCTGTAACTCGTGATAGAAACCCTGCAAGCACCTCAAATAAATCACCATCACCAAACATCACACCATCCCTCACATAACTCACAAATTCCTTCGCAGTTGCGCCAGCAGGATTACAAGCCACCCTCTGACCCTTTGGCAAACTCCTAATCAGCAAAAACACCCTCTCTTCTAACATCCCATCTACTCCCCAGCTAGAAAGCCCTTCGCTCATCTCTAATAACTGATCCACATGCACCCCCAAGGTCACCCCATCATCCACTTCACCATGAGCCACTCGGTAATATACCGAATACTCCTGCTCTCCGTCCCGCAGCACACTCGGATACCCCTCTAACTCCCACTCCAAGTCAGAAACATCATCATACATCACATCCTGCATTTCTAAAACAATACCAGATTCATTCTCGCTCTCCCACTGATGAAAAGCCTTCGCCGTGTAGACCTCCTTAGGCAAACAAGCCTCAAAAAACTCAACCACCTTCTCCTCGCTCCATATCCCTCCCACACGCCTAAGCCTCTGCTCCATATCAGCAACCCTATCACGCAGCGAATCCAATCTCCTCAAACACTTCGGCTTCCCATGTAAGCCATTACCCAAAAGCCCCTCTCTAATAAAAATTAACCAAGACGCATGAGCATCAATCCTTCCGTAATGTACACTCCGGTCCTCCACAATCGCTAGTGGACCAAACATTACAATCTCCTTCGCATACACAGCCCCCTGTTTCCTATCCCATTTCGCACTATGATACCTATACCTACACAAATGAGGAACAACCTCCTCCAACCACATTGGATCAATCTGCGCCACCCTCCGCGCCCATAATCGAGACGTATCCACCATATCATAAGCCAACAACCACTCAGGCTTCTTCTGGCCAAACATCCCACTCCCTGGAAAAATAGCAAACTCCCGAGCACTCACCCCCTTATAAGCTCGCGCCTCCTTATCATGCTTACCCACCTGTCTAGGCATTCCCACCAACAGCGCCTTATGCAGCACCTCATGACTCACCCAGCTCTTCATCTCACCAAGATCCCCTTTGATTACCTGACGTGAAATTTTCACCTGCCTCAACTCCTGATGCAGATTCCCCCACTCCATCACTCTTCGGAAATTTAAATAATTCTGCTTACAAAATTTCCTCAACTGATTGCTCTGCCATCCTCGCCCCTGCTTTCCTCTAAATTGACTCAAATCACTCCACAAATGTAACAAAGACGTAAAATCAGACTCCTCATCATCCCACCTCTTATGCGCCTCATCCGCCTCCCTCTGTCTATCCGCGGGCCTCTCCTTCGGATCCATCACACTCAGCCCACTCACGATCACCAACATCTCCTCATAGCAACCCACCCTAACAGACTCTAACAACATCCTAGCCAACCTAGGCTCCACAGGCACCCTCGCAAGCTGCTTACCTACCCCCGTTAGATCATTCTCATCATCCAGAGCATCGATCTCCCTTAGCGTCCGGTACCCCTCCGCCACATGCTTAGAAGACGGTGGATCCAGAAATGGAAACTCCTCTATCTCCGGCAACAACAAAGACTTCATCCGCAAAATCACCCCTGCCAGCGAACTCCGCTTAATCTCAGGATCAGTAAACTCATCACGCTCATCAAAATCATCTTCCTCATAAAGCCTATAACACACACCCTCAGAGATTCGCCCACACCGTCCCTTTCTCTGCCTAGCACTCGCCTTACTAATCTTCTCCACCTGCAACCTCTGCACCTGCCTACTCGGATTCCACCTACTCACTCTAGCCACCCCAGTATCGATTACATACACGATCCCCGGTATAGTCAGAGAAGTCTCCGCCACATTAGTAGCCATCACCACACGCCTAACACCAGGTATCGTATTAAATACCCTCTGTTGCTCAGCCATCCCCATCCGCGCATACAACGGCAACACCTCAGTCCTAGCCAAGTTCCTACCCTCAAGCACATCAGCACACTCCCGGATCTCACGCTCACCGGGAAGAAACACCAACACATCCCCCAAACCTACACCATCTTCTTTAGATATCTCACCCACACACCGAGCCACACACCGAGCCATCCCCTCATCCTCACGCTGACTCAAATACCGCGTCTCCACCGGAAACGTCCGCCCCTCCACATCAATCACAGGAGTCTCCTTACCAAAAAAATCAGAAAATCCACCAGCATCCATCGTAGCAGAAGAAATAATAACCCGTAAATCATCTCGCTTATCTAACAACCGCTTCAAATAACCTAACAGAAAATCAATATTCAAACTCCGCTCATGAGCCTCATCAATAATAATAACCCCATATTCACCCAGCTTCACATCCCCCTGCGTCTCCGCCAGTAGGATCCCATCCGTCATAAATTTCAGAACCGTATTCTTACCACAAGAATCATCAAACCTCACCTGATACCCCACCTCATCACCCAGTTTAACCTCCATCTCCTCAGCCACCCGCTTCGCCACACTAGCAGCCGCTATTCTCCTAGGCTGCGTACACCCCACAAGCCTCCCTTTGGAAGATGAATTACCCGCCAGATACTCCAATGCCATCTTAGGTAACTGAGTCGTCTTTCCACTCCCCGTAGCACCCACCACCACAACCACCTGATGACCCTTCAGTGCAGACATCACCTCATCCCTCGCCCCACTCACAGGCAAATCCGGATACTCAAAACCCCAAACTCTCTCTTCCATCTTATAATTCTCTATCACTAACCTACAAAAATAAAATCCTTCCACAAACAACTAAACTTAAACTAAAGTATGTAAAGACCAACCATCCATAAAATTTAAAAACACCTCTGGCTCCAAACACCTAAAATACTCACCTCTCAAATAAATAAAAATGCGCCCACCATCTTCAATAAAAAGAAACCTCAGTAGACTCCTACTGCTATTCACCATCATCACCTCCTACGCAGCGGACAGACCTAACATCATATTCATCTTCGCAGATGACTGGGGATATGCCGACATGAGCAAGCACGGCAGCACCTTCTGCCAGACACCTCACTTGGACAAGATGGCAGAAGAAGGAATTGATTTTAGCAACTTCACCGTAAACAGCCCTGTCTGCACCCCAAGCCGCGTCGCCGTCATGACCGGTCAGTTTCCAGCCAGGCACTCCATCCATCAGCACTTCCAAGGAATCAAAGCACACATCAAACGCGGCATGCCAGACTGGCTAGACCCTCAAGCCACCATGCTCCCCCGCCTCCTCCAACAAGCAGGCTATAAGACCGGACACTTCGGAAAATGGCACCTCGGTAGCGTCAATGACTCACCCTCAGAAGACCTCTACGGATACAACTCATTCGCCACATTTAACGGCTCAGGTAAAAACGAAATCTC
>JALZVD010000240.1 GCA_023300205.1 Akkermansiaceae bacterium
TGACACTGCACTAACCTTTAGTTGGGATAATAAAGTCTCATCTTTTGAATTTGACCTTTTCGACTGGGATGGTCTAGCCAGCTCTACAGATCAGATTACCTTCGCCGGAGTTGACTCCGCAAGTATACTCGCAGTTGGAAATGTAATCAGTGGTTTTAACTATACTGAAGCTGGAGGAAACATCCTACAAGGAGCTGGAGTTGCTGGGGCACCAAACCTTTTAAATGGCGCCGAGGGAACAGGTATTCGTGTCGGTCTCTCAAATGCCGACGGATCAGGATTCAACACTTTCACCATCGACATGACTCAAGGAACTGACTTGTTCTACGTTGGAGGGACTGCTTCTTCCGTCCCTGAGCCATCAAGCACAGCGCTTCTTGGACTAGCTGCACTCGGTCTTCTTGCTCGTCGTAAGAGATAGTTTTAAACTAAGGATAAAGGTAAAAGGGCAAAGGATAAATTTTCTCTGTATTTCACCTCCTTAACAATATCTACCCGCTTCGGTTTTCCGGAGCGGGTTTCTTGTTCTAAAGCTACTGAACTGTCCTTACCCATGCCAATCAAGTTAAGAATAAATAGTTTACTTCATCATGCAGGCTCCGCGCAGTTCAGTGTAATTCAGCGGTTCAAAATCCACCACACAAGGCTTCACCATACATCCATGTATGAAAATTAGTCCAGACTCGCGCTAAAGCACCTCAGGTCACAGACCTTTATCCTTTATCCTTCCAACTTTATCCTTCAATATCCAACCCATGACTCCTCGCCAAAAACGTTCATTCCGTGCCATTATAGCATCGAACTGCTTCGTCCGTATTGGTGACACTCTCTCTGATCCCAAGACTATCCTCACTTGGCTCCTCTCTGCCCTGGGAGCACCCGCCTTCGCCATCAGCATGCTCGTCCCCATCCGCGAGTCAGGCTCTATGCTCCCTCAAATATTTCTCGCCTCCTTCATCAAGAAATTCCATAAACGCAAACCCATCTACACCGCTGGCCTCATCGCTCAGTCCCTTTGTATCATAACCATTGGTCTCGCAGCACTCTTTCTCTCACCCACATTAGCAGGCTACATAGCCATCATCGCGCTTACCCTCTTCGCCACCGCCAGAGCCTTCTGTTCCATAACATCGAAAGACATCCTTGGCAGAGCCATCCCTAAAGGAACCAGAGGAAAACTCTCCGGCATCGCATCCACACTATCAGGAATCTTCGCCACACTACTAGCCATCATCATCCTATCCAACCGTGACCAATACAACCCCACTCTAATCGCATCCATCATCATCGGCGCAGGATTCATGTGGCTAATCGCCAGCTTATCCTACCACTTCGTCCAAGAGCCAGAAACAGAAATACAAATAACAAAAAATTCAACTCCACCCATCCTACAACGCCTAGCATTAGCCAAAAACGATCACAAATTCAGAAACTTCATCATCGCCAGAACCCTCCTCCTAGGATCAGCCCTAGCATCCCCCATCTTCGTTGTCATGGCCCATCATAACGGCTCAGCCACCAACTCTCTCATCGCATTCATCATCGCAGGGGCCCTAGCCACCACAGTCTCATCATCCATCTGGGGGAACTTCTCAGACAAAGCCAGCCACCTCTCCATGGCATTCGGCGGAATCCTCGCAGCCCTCACCGGCATCACATCCATCACCATCTTCTACCTCTCCCCTTCACTCACAGCTCTACCCCTCACATGGCCAGTCATGTTCTTCCTCTTCAATATAGGCTACATGGGAGTCCGCCTAGGCCGCTCCACATGGGTTGTCGACGCCGCAGAAGGTGACCAGCGCACAGACTACGTCTCAGCCTCCAACACCATCATCGCCATCATCATCATCCTAATAGGAGTCATCGCCGCCACACTCCAAACTCTTGCCCCCATCTACCCCATGATCCTCTACACCACCTGCTGCATCATAGGAGCCATCTTCGCTCTCCGCCTCAAACTCAGCTAGATTGACAGCTAATAAAATACGTGAGCCATTCCCAGACAACCCATCACCCCACACTCACAAGCCACCATTCAAATAAAAAACCCGCTCTGGAATTTCCAAAGCGGGTTGTAAATCATTCAACAAAGTAAATCAGGAACGTTAATCCTTATCCTGTTCACATTATCCTAAGCACAGCATACTATCTCTTGCGACGCGCAATGAAACCTAAAGCTCCAAGCCCTAGAAGGGCTGTTGATGATGGCTCAGGCACAGTAGTCACTTTCAATACTAATTCTACCGTGTAATTAAAGTCTTCATTACCATTATCAAAAGTATCACCCCAAAGCGCTCCACTTGTCTGTGGAAAATCAGCTGCTGAAGTGAACAAGATTGAACTATTGATATCCAGTGAGCCATCGAGATAGCTCGACCAATTAGAAGAATCAATATCGATCTCTCCACTGCTTGTTCCTGTGTAGCTATCCATCAGCCAATCACCAGGTGCAACAGGACCAAGATCCCAGCCTGTCATCGCATCGATTTGATCAGTACCTGGCAGATAGAAAGATACCCCAAGATCACCTGTCCAATGCAAATCAGGACAGGTATCATCACGCTCATCCAGAGTAACATTTCCTCTTGCGTCCAATACCTTTGACCAGCTTCCTCTGTCGATATCGAAGTATATTCTATCACCTGATTCATCATTAGCTGTTATTACACCGTATTTCGAATCATAGCTCCAGATCTCGTGAAGCTTCTCTTCTGATGAAATTCCAGTTGCCTTCTCAAGGCCTATATAGAATCCATCCCAAACTGCTGGATCAACTGACCCGCCCCCAACCGGAGAACAATGATTGTCTGCACCGACCATCCCGTCGAACTTCACGACATAGCAGAGAGTTACATCACTAACCATTCCATTCGTAGAGCTAGGAGTGACGAAAGAATTAGATCCTGAGCTAGATCCTGTACTTCCATCTCCGAAGCCGCCCGCCCATGAACCGAGGTTATAGGTCGTCGTATTTTGAGCATTCACAGTCAACATAGTCGTGAGCGCACACAAGGTTTTAATAAGAGGTTTCATAATTAATATATAGTTGGAGGTTGAGAATAATATCCATAACAGCCATTATGGCTAATTGGCTTATTCTTTATGACTTACAATGAATAAAAAAGAACTCTCGTTAGTCAATAAATACTCACAATAAACATCTTCACACCTTGAAATTTAAAAATAAACCGCTTATAATAAATGAGTTGTGGAATACCTAAGTTAATAATACACATGAGGCTAAATTTAAAAAAAGTTAACCTTATATACCACTAATGAATGATAGCTGAACACATTACTTAGATTTAAAACTAATCTACTTAACCTAAAGATACCACCAAAAGCCCTAATGAAATACCACCCCTAAACCAAACCTTAAAGACACATACCTAAAATCTTCGCCTTCCCTCCATTATGCCTTTCCTCTTAGAACCGGAAGTGCTACATCCCTTTCAGATTTCAATTTTATAACCAGCAAAAAAATGGCCAACAAAGACAACACAGATCAGCAGAAAATGGAGAACATCGTATCCCTATGCAAAAGCAAAGGTTTCATCATGCAGTCCGCAGACATCTACGGAGGCCTCAATGGTTGCTGGGACTACGGCCCACTCGGAACAGAACTCAAGCGCAACGTCAAAGAATACTGGTGGCGCAAAAACGTCCAAGAACGTGACGACATCCTCGGCATGGACGGCTCCATCCTCACCCACAAAGAAGTCCTCACAGCATCCGGCCACGTCGGCGGATTCTCAGACCCCATGTGCAGCGACCTACTCACTAAGCAACGCCTCCGCGCAGATCAGATCGAGCCGCAGACAGGCACAGCATACCACTACACTGGAGCCTCTCATGAAGAATCAGACTGGTCCATCGAGCGACCATACTCAGTCCTCATCACAGACCCTAACCAAGGTGAAAATAACGCACGTAAGATAGCAAAGAACTACTACGCAGATTTCCTCAATAACAAAGAAATTCCTGCCAAAAAAATATCCCTCGCAGGTGAGTCCACCACACAAGAAACGGACACCATCGCCTACAACCCAGAAAGCGGATCACTCCTAGGCGACGCAAAAGACTTCAACCTCATGTTCCAAACAGAAATGGGAGCCACAGGTGGAGACATCGCTTACCTTCGTCCAGAAACAGCCCAGACCATTTTCGTCCAGTACAAGCACATCCTAGACACCTCACGCATCAAGCTCCCATTCGGAATCGCTCAGATCGGTAAAGCATTCAGAAATGAGATCAACCCTCGTAACTTCACCTTCCGTTCTCGAGAATTCGAGCAAATGGAAATCGAATACTTCTGCCACCCAGATGACGGCCTCCGCCTCACAGAAGAATGGCTAGAAAAACGTCTCCAGTTCTACACAGAAATCGGTGTTCCTCGTGAGAAAATCCATATCCTAGACGTCCCAGACGGCGAGCGCGCTCACTACTCATCAAAGACATACGACCTAGAATACGAATTCCCATTCGGAATCCAAGAACTAGAAGGCGTAGCCTACCGTGGCAACTACGACGTCTCAAAGCACCAAGAACACTCCAAGAAAAACCTCGAGTACATCGACTCAGAGACCAAGGAACGCTTCGTCCCACACGTAGTCGAGCCATCCGCAGGTTGTGACCGCACCTGCCTCGCAGTCATCTGCGAAGCATACACAGTAGAAGACCTCACCAAAGAAGGCGGCAAAAAAGACGAACGCACAGTCATGCGCTTCAAGCCAGCCATCGCTCCCATCAAGGCAGCCATCCTTCCTCTACTCAAAAATAAACCAGAACTCGTCGCAAAGGCAAAGGAAGTCAAAAATCTCCTCCAACCATTCATGAACGTCTTCTACGATGAAGCTGCAGCCATCGGTCGTCGCTACCGTCGCCAAGACGAAGTAGGAACTCCATTCTGTATCGCCATCGACTTCGAGACCCTCGGAGAAGAAGAAGGATCAGAAAACCTAAAAGACACCGTCACCATCCGTCACCGCGACTCCATGGAACAAGAACGTATCGCAATCAGCGACCTCCTCACATGGCTGCTAGAAAGAATCAGATAAAATGCCAAAGACACTTATCCTCACTCGTCACACCAAAGCTGAATCCATCTGGGAGTCACCCACTCAGAAGGATCACGAACGCCCACTAGACGACAAAGGAAAATTCTCTGCAGAAACTCTCGGCAACTGGCTACGGCAGAAAAACCTCACCCCTAGCCAAGCCCTCGTCTCCACCTCTAAGCGGACACAAGAAACACTCGCAGCCTTAAATCTAGACATTCAACCCACTCTAAAAGCTGAGCTCTATAACGCATCCTCAGACACACTGCTAGACACCATTGACGCCGTTGACCAAAAGCACAATACCCTCATCCTCATAGCTCACAACCCAGGCATCGGTGACCTCGCATTCCGCCTCGCACGCATGATGCGCCAGCTTCCAGAACACCTCCATTTTGAGGACTACCCCACAGGCGCCACCCTCGTCATCCAGTGGGACACTGACACCTGGAAAAATCTCGATTACAGCCAAGGGAAAATAATAGAGTTTATCGTTCCTCAGGAATTGGTATAACCCACCCATGCAGCCACTCATCTCCACCTCAGAAGCTACCCAGCTCATTGCCAAGCATCAGGTAACAATAGGTTCAGAAAAAGTCGCACTTGAGATCGCACTAGGCAGAGTCATCGCCACAGACATCCTCGCAGACCGCGACGCCCCACCCTTTGACCGCGTCATGATGGACGGCATCGCCATCAACACATACAACCACAAACTAGGATCATGGAGGTATAAAATCATCGCCACCCAAGCCGCAGGTGAACAAAAAATCATCCTCCCAAAAGGTGAATTCGC
>JALZVD010000241.1 GCA_023300205.1 Akkermansiaceae bacterium
TAGTCTCAGAGATGATGAAACTAGCAAAAGAAACTCGCAAAAAACTCGGCGAATTCGGTATCCGTGGCTCAGAACAGCGTCCCACAGGCACCCTCTTCCCTGAAGTCCCACTCTTAACAAACCAAGCTCAAGACTGGGATAAACTCTCAGATGAAGAAAAAGGCCGTGGTAAGTCAGAATTCAAATCTCCAAACAAAAAATAAGCCCTAAAGCTAGACTCACACTTAAATAGCCTTATTACTTCATAAAATATTTGGCAAATGGAAATTTCATACTAATCTTGCGCCATGGAAGCCACCGCTATTGACCTCAAACAAGAAATCCTCCGTCTTAAGAAAGAACGTAACGCCGTCATCCTTGCCCACAACTACCAAAACGGCGAGATCCAAGACATCGCAGATTACGTCGGTGACTCACTAGGCTTAGCATACAAGGCTCAAGATACACCCGCTGAAGTCATCGCATTCTGCGGAGTACACTTCATGGCAGAAACTGCTAAAATTCTCAACCCTAACAAGACCGTTATCCTTCCAGATAAAGACGCAGGCTGCTCACTAGAAGAATCATGCCCAGCAGAAGACCTAGAAGCATTCCTAAAGACAAATGCTGAAAAAAACTACTACGTCATCGCCTACATCAACTGCTCAGGCGGCGTAAAAGCACTCTGCGACGTTATCGTCACCTCAGGAAATGCAGTCAAAATCGTCAACAAAGCCCCAGCAGACAGACCTATTCTCTTCGTCCCAGACGCTAACCTAGGCGCATGGGTCATGGAGCAGACCGGCCGCAAAATGGACCTCTGGCAAGGATCATGCTACGTACATGTCGAGTTCACCCAGAACTCTATAAACAAAATCAAAGCAGAATACCCAGATGCTCTCGTTGTCGCGCACCCAGAATGCACCACAGCCGTAAGACTACTCGCTGACGAAGTCTGCTCCACAGAAAAAATGGTCGACTACTGCAAGAACGCACCAGTAAAAGACATCATCGTAGTCACCGAAAGCGGCATGCTCCACAGGCTCCAAAAAGAAGCCCCAGATAAAAATCTCATCCCCGGACCCACAGACCACTGCGCATGCAACGACTGCAAATTCATGAAAATGAACACTCTGCAGAAACTCCACGACTGCCTTCTGAACCTCTCCCCATCAGTAGAAATGCCTGAAGACATAAGAACCCGTGCAGAAGCCCCTATCATCAAAATGCTAGAACAATCGAAGTAACTTTACCATTCTACAAACATGAAAAAAATACTCGTCACGGGCGGTGCAGGATACATAGGCTCTCACACATGCATCGAACTACTCAACTCCGGCTACGAAGTAGTCATCGTAGATGATTTCACCAACTCAGTCGCTGAGCCCGTAAAGCGTGTACAACAACTCACCGGAAAAACTCTCAGCTTCCACGAGGTCAACCTACTCGATAAAAATTCTCTAGACGCCGTCTTCAAAGCTGAAGGTAAAATTGACGCCGTTATTCACTTCGCAGCACTCAAAGCAGTCGGTGAATCCGTCGAACAGCCATTGATGTATTACAAAAATAACATTGCAGGCTCACTCGCTCTCTTTGAAGTCATGCATGATAATCACGTATCCAACATCGTCTTCAGTTCATCAGCCACAGTCTACGGTGACCCAGAAGAAACCCCCATCAAAGAAGACGCCGCCGTCCATGCCACAAATCCCTATGGCCAAACCAAGGCAATGATGGAGCAAATCCTAATAGACTCCAGTAAAGCTTATGACTGGGGCGTTATATTACTCAGATACTTTAACCCTGTAGGTGCTCACGAATCAGGCCAAATCGGCGAAGACCCGGAATACCCAAACAACCTCCTACCATTCGTAAGCCAAGTAGCCGTAGGCATCCGTGAGCACGTCACCATCTTTGGTGATGATTACGATACAATCGATGGCACTGGAGTCAGAGACTACATCCACGTAGTAGACCTCGCTCGCGCTCACGTTAAATCCATCGAAAAACTCACTTCTAATGTCAACGATACACTCATCTACAACATCGGAACTGGAACAGGATACTCAGTGAAGCAAATGGTAGAAACATTCCGGCAGGTCTCAGGAAAAGAGATCAAGACCGTCATCGGCCCACGTAGAGCAGGAGATATCGCAGAATGCACCGCAGACGCCACACTCGCTAATAACGACCTAGGCTGGCAAGCTGAATACGGACTCCAAGAAATGGTAGAGTCCGCCTGGAGGTGGCAATCCAACTATCCAAACGGATACAAAGAATAAGCACTAGCAAAACAACCCTCTCTAGCCCCCTCTATATTACTCCACATCCATAATCGTGACTTTCTCCCAGAAGTCTTTGCAGCTATCTACAAAAACATCATGATCTGGATCAACTTGATAAGCATTATGCTCCTCAACGCTATCAAAGCTAAGGTAAAGAGCATAATCCCATGACTTATCGGTCACAGGACGCTCCGGAGTAGCTGCAGAAATCCCCCAGCTACCACCAGCTACGCTTGGTACGTTTTTACAAAGTTCGAGACCTTTTACGAATTCAGCCCGGGCTTCAGCGGTCTTCTTTTCTTCTTTAAGCCAGAAATATACGTGATGTTGCATAATTATTATTTGTT
>JALZVD010000242.1 GCA_023300205.1 Akkermansiaceae bacterium
ACTACTGTCACCGAAACACTCCGCACTCCAAGCTCAGGAACAGTTCCTCTAATGGCCAACTTATCCCCCGCAGTATAGGTGCTGGGGTGACCTACAAGTTTCACTGTGATTTCCTCGCCGATCACCGGGAATTCAAAGTCCTCGTCTGTCAATCCCATGAATGGATCATGCCCCATAAAAACAGCTTCCACCCTCATATACTCGACAATATTCCTTCTGAAAAGCAGTCTGAGTGGGCTCCCAAAATGACTCCCGTCTTTCTCACGGCCCAATGGGTTCCTCGCTAGATCACTCCTGGCTTCTGAACCCCCGTCGAAATAATTACCAGTGTATTCAGCAGTTCCAACCCATGGAAGAATATTCACGAGCTGTCCTCCACCGAATGCATTAGCATACGTGACCGAGTTCGCGCCCCAAGGATTTAAAATATGACAATCTTGAACTCTAAAATATTGCAAAAGTCCTCGTGTATCAAATCCTGCTCCATAAGTTGAGATCGCTCCGTGACAGTTGAAGAACCGACAATCCAGAAACTGAACCATTTTGACCTCACGTAGATCATGCATAACCAAGGAAATTCCGTCAGCACCATTGGGTTCTAGGTTACGAGCGCGATCCAAGACAACATCATTCTTCTCAAGCTGCGCTCCATAGAAGGTCAAACTTCGGAACTTCGCCTCGCACTCTAAAATATGGGCGCGAACAGGACTCACCGTTGAATAGAGGCTCGCATTTTCATCGAAAGACAGAATAAGGTCTCGACCCGTTAATTCTGTTGCACCTAGTCTTAGAATCCGACTTGTTGAGGTATGAGTTAAGCTATCAGTGACGTAACTTGCCAAGTTGTATTGACCGTCAGGAAAATAGAGTGTGTTATTATCAGAACTAGCTTCTAGAGCATTAATGGCATCTTGAATCGCAAGCCGGTCATCAGTGACACCATCCCCAACCGCCCCATAATCTCGGACGTTGATTTGGTTTTCTGAAAGTAGGTTAATCGTCTGAGTGGCATTTCCCTCCACTTCATAGAGAGGAGAATCTCCTAATCTTACCGTTACCGTTTCTACTAGTGATACAGATGCCTCTGGGAGCAGTTCAACAGGAATGGTAATTGATTTTTTTCCGAAAGGAAATACAATAACTTCTGGTAAAGGAATGTAGTCCCCACCCGGAGTGGCATCACCACTCACCAGTAATTCTATTTCGAGTCGGTTGAGTCCGGACTCTCTCCGTATTTCAAAAGAACCATCTAGGCTGCGAGTCACATTTCCAATCGCAATCGGAGTAGAAAAATTGAGCCGATTAACAGCACTTAGGAGTTCCACAGCCTCATTGTAATCTCCTTCTCCAAGGTGATCGGTATGAGTAAGGTCCGGCCTCAGGCCTAGTATGCCCTCTTCCCAATCATTTAGACCATCGCCATCGCTGTCAACATCTTGAACCCTGATCGAATAAACCCGAGCTTCATTACCTTCAAATGGGAGAATCGCTTCCATTTCATTCCCTGTTCCTGATCTTACTGGTCCAAGGTCTTTCCACGCTTGGCTTGAACCGAGAATCCGACTTTCGAGTTGATATTCTTTACCAAGTTGAGAATCCCAATAGATACCAACTCCACTCATTTCCCTAATACTTGGGGCTTCCATGAAAGATTCAGGATCAAAAATATCAGTTTTCATGATCCATTCATTCCAATCAGAAACTCCATCTCCGTCAGTATCGCTAGAAATTTGAGCCGCAAAGCTCCCTGATAATTGAGTATCGCCCATTGCCACATTCACCCGAAAAAAAGAACGCTCCAATCCTGATTGAACATTTATCAAAATCGATTCTCCTGTTCCAACAAAGGAAGCGCCGGAATTTCCCCACTCTGAAGTTTGTAACGTCGCACTCGTTTCTAAACCATAGTTCACTCCAAAAATAGTCGGACAGCTGACGACCATCTGATTGAAAAATAATTCCCTAGAGTCCGCACCAGTGAAAATAGACTGATCATCAAAGGGGTCAGTCCCGTCATGATGTTCTGCGAGATTAATTTTGCCATCACCATCTTGATCTTGAAATGGATCGAGATTCGCGGCGTTGTATTTCCGTTCCCAAACATCGCCATAGCCGTTTCCATCTAAGTCCAGAGTCGCGTGGCTAAGGACAGTGCTTATACAGAGCATGACGACGGCAAGAAGCGGAGGAAAATTTGGGCTTAAATGTTTATAATAAGTCATAATTAAAAAATGGAATAAATGACCTGAATTTAAACTAAGATCTTAAGAAGAAATAATTGCGTAGAACCTCGAAATTACAATCAAAATTCTTAAAGAAAACCTTAGATTCATCAAAATAGATCAGTAAGCTACATCTAATTTACGTGTTTTTAATGAGACGTTGAAAACTATGAACAAGAGACGTGAAACCGACCGTAAACAACCCCGCTGCTGCTAAAAGCGCTGACTGGGCCGGGAATTCAAGACGGAACGAAAACAAGGATAGAGTCGTGAGTGAGTGATTCATTGACGCCATATAGGTTCCAGTGACCATCGTCAGGACAATTACCACTGTCCCATAAGTCAAAAGTTGAGGGGAAAACTCTCGATAAGAGTAGCCGCACCCCTTCACTCCACGAAGGTATGCATAGGCTAGATCGACGAGAGGGAGCAAAGCGAAGACTGCAGCCATTCCAGCCAGCCCAAACCAATTCCAGCCCAAAAATGCGAGACAAATACCGAAGAAGAGCTTAATCACTGCAACCGGGGCTGCTTTCCCCATCGAGCCAGAGATCGGCAGGAGAAGCTTAAAGAGTCCTGAAAAGGGCACGGTGATTAGAGAGACTGCGAACCACATATTCACCGTTAAGCCAACGAAGTAGTGATCAGCTGCAATCAAGCGAACAATCATAGGATTCAAGACCAGCACTAAGGCGGCACCACAAGCTCCGAAGCTCAGAGTGACTCTACCTACTGCAAGGTGCTTCTTTCTGAACCCTTCTTTATGACCTGACACGTGTAGTCGCTGCAGACTGGGATAAAAAGAATGATACGTTCGACACAAAAACATACTCCCCAGAAAAGGAGCCCTAGAACTGAAGTTGTAAACAGGAACCACTGCCAGCCCTCCAAGACGTGCCAACATGAGTGTAGGGAGCCCCTTAAGTAGAGCCTCTACTAGCCCGACCACCGCCATATTTCCACTTAATTTAAAAAGAGATTGGAATCGATTCTTACTGATTCCAGAAAAATTCCATTTCGGCCTGTAAGGTCCTGAGAGAACAAAACTACAGCAACACACCCAAGTGGCGATTTGAGAGGCCGCTAACCCAAAAAGGTAGGACTTCAAGCCCCATCCGGCCTTTAAAAAGAGAAAAAAGATAATTAAATTACACCAAGGAACAATCGCCTGCATCAACAAGATCCAATGAAAGCGATTCTGCGCGGTAAGAAGCCCAGTGACACCCCTCATCGGAAGCGATAAAGCGGTAATGAAAACACCTCCGTATAAAAGGTAACGAGCTTCACTCATAAGCTGAGGGTCAATTCCCATCCAGCGAATCACTACCGACACCAAGAGGAGTCCGACAATAATAACGATGATACACTGTATCCAGAGAGTCACGCGAGTGGCTGTCCACCACTTGTCGATTTCTTGCCGGTCATCATTTACAATGGCATCAGCAATCAATCTTCCGATTGCTGAACCGATTCCTAAATCCATCCATAAGAGATAGCTCAACAATGCATTCACAACAGCCCACAAACCTATTTCAGATTTATCGAGGTAGTGAACGGCAACGGGAATGCTTAATAAGCCCCACAATGAAGTCGAACCGAAGGTAAATATAGATGCCCCCGCATTAAGCGCTGCGGGACTCGATTTAAGTCGTCGGATCATTTGATCATCGCTGAGATATCAGCATGGCGAATCGACAGGACGTTAAAAACGGTCCTCGTCGTCTTAAAGAATCATCCCAGCCGCCACTGTTTCGTTCGTGCCGGGATCGACTAGGATGAAGGAACCGGTTTGGCGGTTCTGATTATAAGAGTCGTAGAAGAGGGGGGAGGCGGTGCGGAGAGAGATCCGGCCGATCTCGTTCAAGGAGAAATTACTGGTATCTTCCTCTTTCCGGAGGGTGTTGATGTCGATCTTGTAGCTGATCTTTTGGACGATCGCTTTCGTTTCCCGAGTAGTGTGGCGGATGATAAATTTACCGCGCGGGTTGAGATTGGTGGTGGAGAACCAGCAGACCATGGCTTCGATATCCTGTCCTTCGCGGGGTGGGTTGTTTTGCTTTACGAGCATGTCGCCTCGGGACATGTCGATCTCATCCTCGAGGGTGATGGTGACTGATTGGGGAGCGTAGGCTTCGGTGAGTTCGGTCTCGTCTTGGTAGACTTTTTTGACCTTGGTCGAGAAACCGGAGGGCATGACGGTGACGTCATCGCCTGGCTTAAAGACGCCACCTGCGACTCGGCCGGCGAAGCCGCGAAAGTCGTGGAATTTCTCGCTTTGAGGACGGATGACCCATTGCACAGGGAAGCGGGCCTGGATGTGATTTTCGTCACCACCAACGTAGACGTTTTCTAGGTGGTAGAGGAGGCTGGAGCCCTCGAACCAGTCCATATTTTTCGATTTATCGACGATGTTGTCGCCGTTCAGGGCGGAGATGGGGATGGGGGTGATGTCGACGATGTTGTCGAGGCGGGAGGCGAAGGCTTTGTAG